>DATHAW010000083.1:0-6227 GCA_035296465.1 Spirosoma sp. | reverse complement strand
GCTCCGACGCAACCCTTAACCGCGATGGCGTCCGGATTGGTACGAGCGAAATTTATAGCGCGGTCGAGAGTCTGCCCGAAATTGCCGATAGCCTGGTGGTCGGGCTGGAGCAGCCGGGTGGGAACTACCACATGCCCCTGTTTGTGGTGCTGCGCGACGGATTTACGCTCACCGACGACCTGACGGCGCGCATCAAACAGACGCTGCGCACCCAGTTCAGCCCCCGGCACGTACCGGATGCCGTATACGTCATTGATGAGGTCCCGTACACGGTCAGTGGTAAGAAACTGGAGACGCCAATCAAGAAAATTCTGTCGGGTGTCGATCCGTCGCTGGTCACCAGCAAGGACACCCTTCGCAACCCGGCCGCGCTGGATCAGTTTGCCAGCTTTGTCATAAAGCAGTGATTGGTTTTTTTAGGCTATAACGCCTTCTGCCGCAAACATTTCGCTACCTTCCAGACGTTATAGGTGTATAGCGCATACGGGCGGAAATTTGGACAGCAGGATGGAGAGGGAACACAATGTCGACAGTGAATCGGCCGGGCAAAAGGGCAGCCGGCCAGGTAGTGACAAGCCTCAAATTCAGAATAGTAGGTCAGCGGTTCGGCTGCCCATGCTGCTCGGTATAACTATGGCGGGTGGTATGCTCATTGGCGCTACGTTCTTCGGCGGTGCCAAAAGTCTCAACAACATCGGACGCGGTATTGCCAAGTACCGGGAGATTCTGCAATTGATTGAGAACAACTACGTCGATACGGTCAATACGGACGATCTGGTCGATTTTTCCATCGAGAAGATGCTCCATAAACTTGATCCGCACACGGCCTACATGAACCCACAGGATGCCGTGGCGGCCCGCTCGCAGCTCGAAGGTGGCTTCGACGGCATTGGAGTGGAGTTCAATATCTACAAAGACACCGTTTACGTAGTAACCCCCATGTCGGGTGGTCCATCGGAAATGGCTGGCATTCTCAGTGGCGACAAGATTATTAAGGTCGACGATACGCCCCTGGTCGGCGGTAAAATCGAGAACACCTTGGTATTTAAAGCCTTGCGGGGTAAACGCGGTACGCCCGTGCGGATGACCATCCTGCGTAAAGGCGAGAAAGAGCCGAAGGTATTCACCGTCACCCGCGACCGGATTCCAACTTACTCAGTAGACGCGGCCTATATGGTCGATGCTAAAACGGGCTACATTAAAGTCAACCGCTTCTCGGAAACAACCTACGACGAGTTCAAAACGGCGCTGGCTTCGTTGAAAGCGAAGGGTATGACTCAGCTGCTGATGGACCTGCGCAACAACCCCGGTGGCTACATGGACCGCGCTACCAGTATTGCCGACGAATTTATTTCGGGCAACAAACTGCTGGTTTATACCGACGGAAAAGATAACCGCTACGACCGCCAGACCCATGCCCGCATTGCCGGTCAATTTGAAGAAGGTCCGCTGGTGGTATTGCTCGACGAGGGCAGCGCGTCGGCATCGGAGATTGTAGCGGGCGCGTTGCAGGATCACGACCGTGCCCTGATTGCCGGTAGGCGGTCATTTGGCAAAGGACTCGTGCAGATGCCGATTCAGCTATCCGATGGCTCCGAACTCAGGCTGACCATCTCGCGCTATTACACGCCCAGTGGACGCAGCATTCAGAAGCCTTATGTGGTGGGGCAGGAGGGTGACTATGAGAAAGACCTCGAACAACGTTCCAAACGGGGTGAGTACTACATTGCCGACTCGATAAAAAACAACCCTACACTGAAGTTTAAAACCGACGCCGGGCGGGTAGTTTATGGCGGGGGTGGTATTACGCCGGATTATTTCATTCCGCGCGACTCATCCTGGCAAACGCCCTACCTGATTAAACTGTACGGCAAAAACATTATCCGCGAGTTTGCCATGCAATATACCAATGATAACCGCGCCAAACTCGAAAAAATGTCATTTGCCGATTTCGACCGAACCGTAACTATCGGCGATGATCAGATGAGCCGCCTGGTGAAAGCCGCTACGGACGACGGCATCAAGTTCAATGAGAAAGAATATAACCGGTCGCAGAACTACATCCGCACGCAGATCAAAGCCCTGGTAGCACGGAGTATTTTTCAGAAAAAGAACAAAGGCGGGCAGAACAACGAGTTCTTTCAGGTGATTGGCGAATCGGACGATACGTACCAGAAAGCGCTTAAACTATTCGATCGGGCGGGTAAACTCGAAAGCGGTACGTATACGTATAACGCTCTGGAAAGAAAATAAGAAAAACGGCTCCGGGCACGAACTGTCGGCCGATCGGGGATCTTTGATACGGCTGGATTTCACTCGAAATCCGGCCGTTTTTCTTAGTTTGACCCTACATTGGAGAATCGGGGATTCACGACGGAGTTGTTGATTGACCCGAATGTATAGCTAAGGCCCAGCGACGAGTGATAATTAAACGAGGTGGGCAATTGGCGGCCACCCAGTAGTGCATCTTCGGCTTTGATAGTTGAGCGGGCCAGCGAAATCTGGTTATTTATCAAACTCGCACTGGCATTGGCCCGGATTGATAACCCTTCTATAACCCGCCAGGATATGTCCATGTCGAAGCTAAAGCGGGTTTTTCGCCGGTCATGCAAATACTGATAGCCTGTCATATGCGCACTTAACGTACCCCAGGGCTGGGTAACCCCAAAAACGCCGGATAACTGATGATAAGGCAGCATCTCCCGCGTTTTGTCGAACACCGTTGGTTCAATGTAGCGCAGGGAGCGCAGACCAGCCTGGTAAACCCAGCGAAACTGACGTCGGGTTACTTGTGAGACGGGAAAAAAGCTGTACTCCAGCGCGGGGGCTACACTCTGTGATAAGTCAATGTTTTGAAAAATCGAGTGATAAGCCCGGTAGAAACCACCCACCGACCAGTGATCTGAAATGCTTTTAACGTATAATGATGACAGCCCATAGTCAACCGTCCGTACCCGTATGTTATTGCCATTAACGGAGTAACTATTTCGCTGGTTGTGGTAGTGCGGATGGAAACTGAATTTCGACTTGGGCGTGATGCGGTTGATGCGCAGGTCGGTCGTCACCGATAAGAGCTGTCTGTTGCTCTCGCCGTGTCATGACCCGTTGCCGCTAATGTCGACTACCCAAAAATTCCAGGGGTCCTTTTTCTCGGTTGAGCCTTCGGGTTGGATTTTGCGGGCTGGAAACGAGATGTCTACCTGTTCCATGTCGTCACTGTCGAGCACGAAGCGGACCAGGCCCCGTTTAAGGCTCCTTACAATTTGCTTCCGAATCAGATCGTCCGTATCCGACTTATGCGTTGCGAAGCGCAGGGTGTCGTTCTTGTTGTCGAATCGGCCATGACCGTAAAACGACAGGGTGTATTCCTGCCCGCCAGCGCCAGTGTTCAGGTGCGTGATTAATACCTCAACGTCGCAGACGAAACGGTCGCGGACAAAATCAAAAAAAGACAATTCCGTGCGCAGGTAATCGTCGTAGCAGCGCGTACGAACGCAGTTTACGAAGATTTTGGGTGGTCCCTTCGTTTCTTCCCGGCTTTGAGGCCCCTCTGGGTCATCCTCATTCGTGACCTGAGCCAGCAAACCCGCCGGGCTTACCAGAAGAAATAACACCACCAAAATCCTGTTCATAACCAATGAGTAAAGCAACGCCTGCTACGTCGGTAAACCGGGTAGTTGATGAAAGGTTTCACCGCAGGGGTTTAGGGAACATCAGGTTATTTGGTAGGGGAGGCCGCCGGGGCGCATTACCTGCCGTGGATGGGTGGCCGGGCCAAGTGCCATTAGGGGCGCTTATACTGTGCGTGCGGTCAGGCTTTGTTCTTTTTCGAGAACTGATACACCAGCCCCAGATACGACTGCATGATACCCACCTTGAAATCTTTGCGGGCGTAGGGTGCCAGTTCGAACGCCACCCGCAGGGCGGGAAAGAACGGAACCTGTGCTCTGACGCCACCGTGCAGCGAATAGCCTTCCAGTATGTCGCGGTTATCTAATGCATTCAGGGCATTGAACCGGATGCCCACACCTGTGTAATAGTTAACGTTCTGCCGCCGGACTACGTTGACCATGGGGCAGAGGGTGGTGCTCAGCGACCCGAACACCGTATTGGTCTGGATGCGGGCGTCGAGCCAGGCCGCGCGGTCGGCGTTGGTGCTTACCGACACGACCGAGTTGAAGGGGTAGTAGGCAACGGATGCCTGACCGAAGGCCGTGAGGCCAGCGCAGAGGAACAAAGCAGTAAGGAGGTTTTTCATGGCCGCAAAGCAACAACTTTCCGGTCATAAAAAAGCCAGACAGCAGGGAAAATGACTGTCTGGCTCCTTTAGTCGTGCGTTCGTGGGCCATTATTGACCCGCTTCTGCCCGAATCCTTATTTCATGGTGATTAAACGTTTGGGGAGTTGCTCCTCAAAGCCCGGTGTACTGAGTCGAAACGTACGCTCCTGCCGTTGTACACCGTCGGTTACGATGAACGTATACGTTCCATCGCCGATGGAACTAAGGTCAAAGCACTGGTGGAACCGGGCGTCTTTTTTAGGCAGCCACTCCGTAAAAAGGACTTTCCCCTGCTTGTCACACATATCGACCCGAACACGGCCCAGCATACTGGTCCGCTCAATGTTGAGCCAGAGTTTAGAAGGTTCAAGAGCCGGGTACATGGCTATGTCGAACCGTTTCTCCTCGTAATAGGGGCCACCCTGGACGGGGCCACCCTGGATAGGGTCGTCCTGGACGGGAGCACTCTGAACTGAATTTCCCTGACCCAGCACCAGCGATGATGACAGCATACTTAACACCAGAACTTTTGACAACCAACTTCCCCTCGTTTCCATGATGCGCGTTCTTTTTTGGTACCCGAACCGTTCGACTACACCCAAAAGATGCAGACTCACTAACCTACGTTGCGCCAAGTAGATGAACGGCAATTTTGCTGGATAAATGGCTGAACAAAACAAAGGCCAGTCCCTCACGGGACTGGCCTTTGTTTTGCCTGTTCTGTTACCTACCGCATCATCTTATTCAGTTTGCCCGATGCCTGCATGGTGTTCATTTTCTTCATCATCTTGCGCATCTCATCAAACTGCTTCAGCAGGTTGTTTACCTGCGTAATGTCGGTGCCGCTGCCGGCCGCAATTCGTTTTTTGCGGCTTCCGTCTATGATGTCGGGGCGGGCGCGTTCTTTGGGCGTCATCGAACTGATGATGGCTTCGATGGGCTTAAACGATTCATTGTCGATGTCCAGGTCTTTCACCATCTTGCCCATACCCGGAATCATACCGAGCAGGTCTTTCACGTTGCCCATCTTCTTGATCTGCTGCAACTGGCTCAGAAAATCGTCAAAGTCGAACTGGTTCTTACGCATCTTGGCGTTGATGCGTTTCGCTTCATCTTCATCAAATGCCTGCTGCGCCCGCTCAACCAGCGAAATGACGTCGCCCATACCCAGAATCCGGCTGGCCATCCGGTCGGGGTAGAATACGTCGAGGGCTTCCATTTTTTCGCCCGTGCTAATAAACTTGATGGGCTTGCTGACGATGGTTTTGATCGACAAAGCTGCTCCACCCCGCGCGTCGCCGTCGAGTTTGGTCAGCACCACCCCGTCGAAGTTGAGTCGGTCGTTGAATGTTTTGGCCGTGTTGACGGCATCTTGCCCCGTCATGGAGTCGACCACAAACAGGGTTTCGGTAGGGGATATGGCCCGTTTTACCGCTTCAATTTCCTGCATCATCGCTTCGTCTACGGCCAGGCGACCGGCCGTATCGATGATGACGATTTTTTTGCCGGTTCTGCGGGCATGGCTGATGCCGTTCTGCGCAATACTCACGGCATTCTTGTTATCAGGCTCGGCGTATACTTCCACGCCAACCTGTTCGCCCAGCACTTTAAGCTGGTCAATGGCGGCCGGGCGGTAGATGTCGTCGGCCACCAGCAGAACACTGCGCCCCTGCTTTTTAAGGTAGGCCGCCAATTTGCCCGAGAACGTTGTTTTGCCCGATCCCTGTAACCCGGCAATCAGGATCACGGCGGGGTCGCCCTTAATGTTAATGCCTTCGGCTTCGCCCCCCATCAGTTCGGTCAGCTCTTCCTGCACGATCTTGACAAACAATTGCCCCGGCTCAACCGAAATCAGAACCTTGCGGTCGAGGGCCTTGTCGCGGATGCGGTCGGTAATGTCCTTGGCAACTTTATAGTTTACGTCGGCATCGGTGAGCGCGCGACGCAC
>DATHAW010000082.1:0-5617 GCA_035296465.1 Spirosoma sp. | reverse complement strand
GGGACTGATCGACGGGTTCTACGCCATAGAACCAGCCTTTCCAGAACCAATCCAGGTCAACACCCGAAGCATCCTCCATAGTGCGGAAAAAGTCAGCGGGTTCGGGCGACTTAAAGGCCCACCGGCGGGCATATTCTTTGAAAGCGTAGTCGAACAGTTCACGGCCCATCACCGTTTCGCGTAGGATGTTCAGGGCCGTAGCCGGTTTACTATAGGCATTCGGACCAAAGGTGTTTGGCAGAATATTGTCCGAACTGCTCATTATGGGAACCTGCTTACTCGAGTCGAGCTGCATATAGGGCACAATCGACTGTGGTTCAATACCCCGTGCCGGGAAGTTTGCATCCCACTCCAGACAGGCCAGGCCTTCAAGGAAGCTGTTTAGTCCTTCGTCCATCCATGACCATTGCCGCTCGTCAGAATTAACAATCATGGGGAAAAAGTTATGACCAACTTCATGGATGACAACCAGAATCAGAAAGTTTTTGGTGCCTTCTGAATACGTACCATCGGCTTCTGGACGCGCTCCATTAAAACTCATCATCGGGTATTCCATGCCACCAACCGGGCCATGTACCGAATATGCCACCGGGTAGGGGTAACCGATTGTCCGGCGGGAGTAAGAGCGCAGGGTATGGGCTATGAGCCGGGTTGAGTATTGGCCCCAAAGCGGATTGGCCTCCTTGGGGTAGAGGGACATAGCCCAAACGCGTTTTCCTTCTATAGAAGGCTGCAGGGCATCCCAGATAAACTTGCGACTGCTGGAGAACGCAAAGTCACGTACGTTATCTGCCTTGTACACCCAGGTTTTTGTTCCGGTTGGTTTGCCTTTTTCGGCGGCTTCCGCTTCGGCCTGTGTCACCAGCAACACCGGGTTTTCGCCTGGTTTGTCTCCCCGTCCTTTTGCCTGGTTCCAGCGTTTCTGCTGCGTAGCGGTCAATACCTGAGCGGGGTTTTGTAACTCGCCGGTGGCACCAACAATGTGATCATTCGGTACGGTGATGGCAACCTTGTAATTACCGAAAATGAGCGTGAACTCGCCCTGTCCCAAGAACTGCTTGTTCTGCCAGCCTGTGACGTCATTATAAGCGCACAGTCGGGGAAACCACTGGGCAATTTCATACACGTAGTTGCCATCTTTCGGGAAGAATTCGTAGCCCGACCGGCCGCCAACCGCTTTGGCATCCGTTATGTTAAAGTTCCAGTCGATAGAAAAGCTGACCGACTTGCCCGGAGCTACAGCCTGGGGTAAGTCAACCCGCATCATCGTTTGATTGATGGTGTACCTAAGAGCTTTGCCGGTCTGGTCTCGTACAGACGTTAGTTTATACCCGTAGTCTTTACCCGATAAGCCCGCAGCCGGATCTATTTGCCGGAGCGAGGTCCCCTGTTCGGCGTTGATGCTGCTCGTTTTGGCGGTGTTACCGGTGGCATCGGGTCTGAATAGGTTCTGATCCAGTTGCAGCCACAAATATGGCAGTGCGTCGGCCGAGTTATTGTGATACGTAATGGTTTCTGACGCTGTGATTGTTTGCCTGGTATCGTTCAGCGTAGCCTTAATGTCATAGTCGGCACGGTTCTGAAAGTAATCTTTTCCGGGGGCGCCTGAGGCTGTGCGGAATGTATTTGGCGTAGGCAGGATGGGGCCAAGCTGCTCAAAACGCGAATTAGCATGCTGTGCTGGTGCCTGCGCCCGTGCTGTGCCCAGCACAATGGCTAAAGACGCCATCAGCAAAACTATCTTTTGCATAGATTAGGTTGTAGTTGTTGATAAGAAGGATAAAAGTACAAAAAAAGAGAATAGGCGTTTTCTATTATCATAAACAGACGGGACAACGAGCCCCGCCCATTAAGGCTGAAACCAGCGCGGATGCCGTAGCAAACAATCGGTACGGGCTGCTAAACCGCTGGGATGGTTGATAAATAAGGGAGATTTTACTTGAGCATCTCACCTAGATACGTATTGTTTATAATGAGCGACAGGGCCATACCCGCCGTGATACCCGATACAATGAGTGTCCAGCGTAAGCGGCTGCTTTTTAAACGATCGACCGCCACAAATGCCACTCCCAAAACCAGGCCGATAATCAACAACTGGCCAATCTCAAGCCCTACATTGAAGGCCAGCAACGGCTGAACAATGTTAACTTCGCGGCCCAGCAAACTTCGCAGGTAATTTGAAAACCCCAGACCATGAATTAAGCCAAACAACAGGGCTAGGCCGTATCGCCACCTCCGGGCGGGTGGTGGGCGGGTTATAGCCCGTGACCGGATAGCAGGATCCCTGTAAAAGAAATTTGTGATGGCCGTGATGAAAATTGTGACTGGAATCAGCAACTCGACAAGGTCAGTGCTGTAATCGATAAGCCGGAGCGTTGCCAGGGCCAGCGTAATGGAATGCCCAATGGTAAACGCCGTGACCAGCACCAGCACCTGCCGCCACTGCCGAAGCGTATAGACAGCGCACAGGGCAACGACAAACAGGATATGATCGTACCCACGCGGGTCTGTTATGTGATCAAAACCAAGGCGGAGGTAGATGAAAAAATCGCTCATACTTTAAACCAGTCCGCGTACATGACGTAATTAGTAGCCGTGCGGGCAAATATATCCGTCTGCTCGGGCGAAACAGCTTTCAGAAACCGGGCTGGGTTGCCCGCGTAGATGGAACCCGGCGGTACTATGGTGTGCTGAGTGACGATGGCACCCGCGGCAACAATACTGCCTGTGCCAATCACAGCCCCGTCCATCACAATCGCACCCATGCCAACCAGGACGTTGTCTTCGAGGGTGCAGCCATGCACAACGGCGTTGTGGGCAATGGAAACAGAACTGCCGATAGTGGTTTTGAATCGCTGATACGTGCAGTGGATCACCGCCCCGTCTTGGATGTTGGTACGGTCACCGATGGTGATGCTGTTTACATCGCCCCGGACAACGGCATTGAACCAGACTGTGCAATCGCGGCCCATGGTTACCTCGCCAACGATAGTAGCATTGTCTGCGAACCAGCAGTTTTCACCAAACTGGGGGTAGATACCGCGAACGGGTTTTAGTAGTGCCATACCACAAAAGTACGTCTGGATTGTAAAGAGCTCAACCAAAAAAGGCCGATTCTATAGAACCGGCCTTTTCTTCCTGTACGTACCGTTTTTTAGCCCTGCAATTATCGTTACCCACCTGTTTTAGCGAGGATCATAGATCAATCGCAGGCGGGTTCTGTCTTATTTTGTCGGCGTAAACTGGAGGTTTACAATCTTCCAGTCATTACCCTGCTTCGTGCTGACCACCGAAAAGGCTGCGTTGGCATCCAGGGGTTGCCCCTGAACAGCACCCTTCATTTTCCAATTACCCGTTGTAACGGCTGAATTACTATTGTACTGGCGTGTCTGGCTGTTGGAAACAACACCCGTTTCAATGACGACGTAGCCCCCACTGACCGCCTGTATCAGCTGTTCCCCTTCAATGGTTTGTCCATCAAAACTAGTCAGTCTGAAGTCACTGGCGAGAAGCTTGCCCAACGTGGTGCCATCTTCATCGAGCATAGCCTTAAAAAAAGCGTTTCCCAGGGCCGCTGGATCCGAGGTTGAGTTGGCGCTTTGCTGAGCAAACGTAACGGTCGTGAGCAGTAGCGCCACAACAAACGAGCATAGTGCTTTCATAAAATAATCAGAACTTGTTTTTTGGATTGGTAAAGTTTTAGAAAAAATGAAAACGCTAAATTATGAATTTTTATTCATCTCTTCCCACGAGTAAATCGTTGTACCAGACTTGGTCATCGGCGCCGGTGACTGGCAACTGCTTCTGCGTCTTTACTGCCTTTCTGCGGCCTAAGTCGATAACTCCATAAATATTGGCGTTTCTTTGTGAGTCCCGACCCGTAGCAGGCGCGGGGTGTCCCATACGATGATACATTCCTAAGCCATGACAATTCAATTTTTTGGTGCCGCCCGCACCGTTACGGGCAGCAAACACCTGCTTACAACTGCCGATGGTACCCAGATTCTGCTTGACTGCGGCTTGTTCCAGGGTATCAACACCGACGAACTCAACCAGCAGTTTGGATTCAACCCGGCGGCTGTAGATTACATGGTGCTGTCGCACGCCCACATCGACCATACGGGTCTGCTTCCCCGTCTTGTGGCTCAGGGCTACAAGGGCCCCATCTATACAACCTCGGCCACAATCGATCTGTGCGAAGTAATGCTGATGGACAGCGCCCGGATTCAGGAGCGCGATCTCGAACGGGTCAATAGTCGGCGCAGCCGCCGTGGGCAATCTGAACTCGGTGCCCTGTACAACGAAGCCAATGTTCGACAGGCGCTCAGTCAGATGGTGGCCGTTTCGTATAACCAGCCATTCGACATTGGTGATTCCGTAACGGGCCTGCTCACCGATGCGGGCCACCTGCTTGGCAGCGCGGCCGTTAGTCTGACCATCCGGGAAAAGAATAAAACAACGCAGCTTACCTTCAGTGGCGACATAGGCAGGCCTAACGACAAGATCCTACGCACACACGCGCCCTTTCCACAGGCCGATTACATCATCTGCGAATCGACTTACGGCGACCGGCTGCACGAACCCGAACCCGATATGATGGCTCACCTGCTCAGAATTGTGCAACAAACCTGCGTGCAGAAAAGGGGTAAATTGCTAATCCCCGCTTTCGCGGTCGACCGAACCCAGGAGTTGATTTATGCACTCGACCAACTGGTAGCCAACGGGAAACTCCCTTCGTTGCCGGTTTACATTGACAGCCCGATGTCAGTGAAAGCGACGCAGGTTATGCGGGATCATGAAGAGGATTTTAACCCGGACATACTGGCCTACATTAAGAAAGACGGCGACGCGTTCGATTTTCACAATCTGCACTACGTGTCGGACGTAGAAGGCTCCAAAGCAATTAATGGTACGGAGGAGCCGTGCATTATCATTGCTCCGTCGGGCATGGCCGAAGCCGGCCGTATAAAGCACCATATCAAAAACAATATTGAAGACCCCACAACCACCATTCTGATGGTCGGCTATGCATCGCCCAATAGTCTAGGTGGCGCGTTAAAACGGGGCGACAAAGAGGTAACTATCTTTGGTGATCGTTATTCTGTAAAGGCCCGTGTAGAAATTATGGACTCCTTTTCGGCCCATGGCGATTATCAGGAGATGCTCCAATTCCTGAGTTGTCAGAATCCAGCCGAGGTCAAAACCGTATTTTTAGTTCATGGAGAGTATGAGAAACAGTTGATCTGGAAGGAAAAACTGCAGGCCGCCGGTTTCGATCACGTAGTGATACCCGATATGCAGGAAAAAGCGGATTTATAGCGATGTTACTAACAATAAACATGAAAACCCGGCCTCTCGGCCGGGTCTGAGTACGTCAGGAAAGGAAGGATACGGCTGTTAGGTAAACTTAACCCGTGCAAAGCAACGGTTTAACACAACGCGATACATTTTGCCAAACTGGGCGTAACACCACTGTTTGAGCTGTTTCACTTCGTCTGGAATAAGCATTTTGATTGCTTTAGCCAGTTCTTTTTCGAACAAAGCTTTATCAAAACTCACCTTCTGAAGGATGGTTTTGATGTATTCAAGCATCGAAAGCATGAGGATTTAGTTGATT
>DATHAW010000081.1:0-11085 GCA_035296465.1 Spirosoma sp. | reverse complement strand
CTTGATGCGGAACTCGGCGCATTCAACGAATCCGAATCCATCCGGACGTTTATTTTGCGTATAGGCGAAACCGTTTTTTCAGCCTGGACGGTCGGTCTCGTGCTACGTAGTTTACCCAATGCCGACGCGCTGCTCGCAAGTCAGTCGTTGTTGGCTCACTCCCGTGCCTTCTCTCCCCTGCTCATGAATCACTCTGCCAACCATCAGAACCAGATTTCCGACTACGACCGCGTGTTGTTGCTGGCCCAAACCAGTTTATTTGCGCAAACGCCCGAAAACGTATTAGCCAGTATTACGCCGATAATGAAGGAAGAGGAACATGAAGCTGGCGCGACGATTTTTAACAAAGGCGATCTTGGCACAGCTTTGTTCGTCATTTATGCCGGAGAGGTAAGCATTCGAGATGGTAAGGCGGAACTGGCCCGATTTAACCGGGGCGACTTCTTTGGTGAGTTGGCCCTGTTGGACACCGAATCCCGATCGGCCACCGCTGAGGCTATTACCCATGTGCGGCTGCTGCGGTTGGATCAGGACGATTTTTTTGACCTGATGGAAGAGCGGAGTGAGGTGCTGCGGAGTATTGTCCGGAGTTTATCGGGACGTATTCGGCGGCAGAACCAGCTGTTGGCGGGACAGGCCAGCCCGCAGGTTGTGGCCTGATTAAGAGAATTAGTCATGGAAACTGTGTTGCTTGTATCTTGCCCCTGCAGCAATTCCCTGCCCGACCACCAGACACTATGGAGAACTTAGATCCAACTCAATACTTAAGGGGTTTTTCGGCCATTATCGTTGCCTACTACGTCATTCGCTGGATCCGGCGTTTTCTGGATACGCCAACGCGCATTCCGGAGTGGGACCAGTGGCTAAAATACGTCTGGCTGGTGGGCATCCCCCTGATCATGGCAGACCAATATGTGGGCAAAACGATGACCTGGTTTTGGACTTTCATCTGCCTGGCAATTGCCTATACGGTTTGGCTTATCAAGGATTACCGCCCGGCCCGAACATTACTTCTGGCCATTGGACCCCTGGCGGCCGTTTATGTGCTTACCGACTCCTTCCGAACCGTTGGGTTCTATGCCAGCAATAAAGACTACTTTGAAGCCGCAAAAGGTTTCGCCTTCATCTGGTTATTCACTTTTGTCATTATTGCCCGCAACCAGAAAAAAACAGTCGTTAAAGAGCTCGAACAAAGGCGCGTTGCGGAAGCCCGAAAAGCCGAGCTGGAAGCCCTGGTAGCTGAACGTACTGCCGAAATCAGGAGCCAGAAAGAAGCGCTGGAACAAACACTCAGCGAGCTGAAAATGACCCAGACTCAGCTAATCCAGTCGGAGAAGATGGCCTCGCTGGGCGAACTGACTGCGGGCATTGCCCACGAAATTCAGAACCCCTTAAACTTCGTTAACAACTTCTCCGAAGTCAGCGTTGAGCTGATTGATGAACTGAGCGAAGAAAGACAAAAACAGGTCCGGGATCATGAACTGGAGGCCGAACTGCTAACAGACCTTAAGCAGAACCTCCAAAAAATTACCCACCACGGACACCGGGCTTCCTCCATTGTTCGGGGTATGCTCCAGCACAGCCGGGCCAGCACGGGCCAGCGTGAACCTATTGACATCAACGACCTCTGTGACGAATACCTGCGGCTGGCTTACCACGGTCTGCGGGCGAAAGACAAGTCATTTAATGCCAATTTCTCGACCGATCTGGACGCCAACCTGGGGATGATTACTGCGGTGCCGCAGGACATTGGGCGGGTGTTACTTAACCTGATTACGAACGCCTTTTATGCTGTGCAGCAACGGCAAAAAGCCCCCTCTACTCCAACGAATGAGTTGGCAAAAACAGACTCGTCTCCGGCAGCGGGCCGGGGGGTTAGCGGGGAGGCCTACCAACCTACCGTCTCCGTAAAAACTCGCTGCGTGGATGGACAGGCTCAGATCAGCATCATTGACAATGGTACGGGCATTCCTGAGGAGTTGAAGGCCAGGATTTTTCAACCCTTTTTCACCACCAAACCCACGGGCGAGGGTACGGGTCTGGGCCTGTCGCTGGCCTATGACATCGTCACTAAAGGCCATGGCGGAACATTAACCGTGGAGAGTAAAGAAGGTCAGGGAACGACGTTTGTCATTACGTTACCCGCCTGATTAGCTAAACTAATTATATTTGACGAACCCTGGCCGCGATGACGGCGGATCTGCACCCCATGAAAATATTAGTAGTTGACGACGAAATCGACGTAAAAGACTTGTTTGAGCAACGGTTCAGACGTGAAATCCGAAGTGGTGAATTTGAACTGGCTTTTGCCAACTCGGGAGAAGATGCGCTGACGTATCTGGATGGCCATCCCTCCGAAGTCGTCCTGATCCTGTCGGACATTAACATGCCCGGCACGAGTGGTTTTGAACTCCTGCGGCATATCCGCGCCGAACATAACGCCCCTCCCCCGCCCATCGTGATGATGATTACGGCCTACGGTGATCCTGATTCGCAGCGCCAGGCCGTTGAGCTGGGAGCCAACGACTTCCTGACCAAACCGCTCGACTTTGCCATGCTCAAACAAAAACTTCGCGACGTAGTATGAAGGCTAAGATATTGGTCGTCGACGACGAAACCGATCTGGAACTGCTTATCAAACAAAAGTTCCGACGGCAGATTCGGGAGAAGCAGTACGAGTTTGTGTTTGCCCACGATGGCGAAGAGGCCCTGCGTATGCTCGAAGAGCATACCGACGTCGATATGGTTCTGACCGACATCAACATGCCCGGCATGGATGGTCTGACGCTCCTGGTCAAACTCCATGAGACCAATCCGATGCTGAAATCGGTTATCGTATCTGCCTATGGCGACATGGACAACATCCGTACCGCCATGAACCGGGGTGCCTTCGACTTCATCACCAAGCCCGTTAACTTCGAGGACCTCGAACTAACGATGCAGAAGACGATGGAGTACGTGGCTCAGCTTCGGCAAACGCTGCAGGCCATTAAGGAGAACGATATTTTGCGGATGTACGTCGATGAATCCGTGCTGTCGTTCATGAGCCGCACTGAATTTGAGACCTCTCTGTCGGCAAGTGAGACTGTCCAAGCAACGGTTATGTTTATCGATATCTGCGGCTTTACAGCCATCGCCGAACGGGAGTCGGCCGACACCGTTGTGAAGCTGGTCAATCGGTATTTCGACGTAATGGTCAAAGAAATCATTGCGCAGACTGGCCACGTCGATAAGTTCATGGGCGATGCCGTCATGGCCGTTTTCCGGGGCGAGTATCACCTCGACCGGGCGATTGAAGCAGCGCTGGGTGTTCGGGCGCAGATTGCCAGGCTCGAAGCTACCGTGCCCAATCTGCTCGATTATCACCCGCAGGTAGCTATCGGCATCAATACCGGCGAAATGGTTTCGGGAAACATCGGCTCCCGAACGCTCCGGCGTTTAGATTACACCGTTATCGGCGACGCCGTCAACATGGCTCAACGGCTCCAGACGGTGGCACGTGCCAGCCAGATCGTTATTACCGAAACAGCCCAGCAGCACGTAGCGGAGTCATTCACCTGCGAACGGATTGGTGAGGTAACGCTCAAAAACAAAGCCGCCCCCGTCGTGATTTATAACGTAGTAGGCTAACTGATGGGTGTCTTTATTGATGAACTGAACTGCTTAGCATCCACACAAAACGGGCACACTGGTTAACAGACCGACTAATCATAAAACATATTGCATTACACTGATATAGAACCTAAAAGGCATAGCCCAAACAAATGCCTGATCGAAGATCAACCTTGTGATTGTCACTTACGTCTGATATGACTGTGCTGTACCGTAGAGTATGCTGAATGCGTTGAAGAGGAAATACACCCGCCCCATTAAACACCTCTACAACGAATCCTCGGCGGCTTACCCATTGGTAACCAATTGTTAGGCCCAAACCAATAGAGTTGACTTTGATCTCATCCAGGTCTCCTGTTTTATTGAAGCCGTAGCCTACTCGTTGTACGTACCGCATAGATCGGGCTTTTAGGTAGGGGTTAATAAAAAATCCCGTTGGGTGGGATTTGGCTGCTAACCGATCGAGCTGTGATGTGTAGATTTTTCCTTCAATAGTGGCATTTATAAACGCCTGGTCCTCATTAAGTCCTCGATCGAGCTTCAATCCACGTGAACTGAATCGAATGGCAAACCGTCGTGTTAAAGCACGTTCGTAAAACAGCGATATAGGAGCCAGAAGATTTGTTTTTAGTAGGTTGGGGCGGTTCCATAGACGGGTGGTGTCCTGAGCCCAAGCACCAGCGAATCCCATCAGTAGTCCTACACAGGTTAATGAGATTCGACAAATGAGAAAAGGAGACATATGGCAAACATAGATTTGTAAGTTTAGCAGTTGAGTTAGCCCTCTATACCTTAACTAGATAAAAGCGCTTTGCCAGCCAAATCACTATACACCTGAATAAGACTGATTTTTGGCTAACGATTGCTTACAAAGACACCGATAGTGTACTTTAAGAAGTTAGGTGTTGAACGTATCTGTCAAAACAGAAAATTAACTACGTAATAAGCCAACTCATTGGCTGTACCTTCCTGCTATTCGGAGCATAAACACACTTAGTTCTCAGTCAGCATCCGGGAGATATTCAGGCGGTATACGCCCGGCTAACAAACGAAAAAAGTGTGAAGTCGCTATATTATAATTGCGCTACCGTCTATTTGCTATTGCACCACACCCTCAACGGCAAATTCGTTTTTGTCGAAATACGGGAGTTTTTGAAAACCCGATACCCTGTAGCGCTGCACCTGCCAGCCGTTACGGGCCGATCCGCTTTCCATCCATACGTGCCGCTCAGAACCATACAGCGCGTTGTCGGTTTGCAGCACCGCTTCAATCCGGCGTGGCTGGCGCGTGGCCGAATCCAACTGCACCCGCAGCGAACGTACCGTTAGCTTCTCCTCCGATTTTTTCAACGTGTACTGGTACGTCAGCGAGTCAGGGCGGGTAATCTGGTAGCTGTTGCGGAGGGCCTGTTTGTTGATGTCGGCCTGGCTGAATAATTCGAGTTCGCGGGTCCAGTTCACGTCGCGGGTGTTCTGTCGACTCGTTTTGGCATTGATCCGCAGTGTTTTCGTAATCAGTGGTTTCCGGGCCGAGAGATGGGCAATCTGGCGTTTCACGTAGCCGGCCACGTCGTAATACACACCGGGCTGGGTTGGCGCGGCCGTGTTTTGGCATCCGCAGAGGGTTATCACAAAAGCGAAAAAACAAGACGAAACGAATCGCATAAACCAGACTAGATTGGCCCCGGATGGAGAGAGCCATATGGAGTCAGCAACACGATTTTCGGGAAATCGGTTTGGGCAATCGAATTCTGAACCAAATTTGCACTTACAATGCTTTTCAACAGAACAGATTGTGGTTCTGGCAACCCCATAAAACGGCAAACATGGAATACGATGTTATTATTATTGGTTCGGGTCCGGGCGGCTACACGGGCGCAATTCGGTGCGCTCAACTCGGACTAAAAACGGCCATCATTGAAAAATACCCGACGCTGGGCGGTACGTGCCTGAACGTCGGCTGCATTCCGTCGAAGGCGCTCCTCGACTCGTCGGAGCATTATCATAACGCGGCCCATACCTTCGCCGAGCATGGGATTAAGCTCGAACATCTACAGGTCGATATGCCGCAGATGATTCGCCGGAAACAGGAGGTTGTCGACCAGACGACAAAGGGCATTGCCTTCCTGATGAAGAAAAACAAGATTGATACCTTCTACGGCTTAGGCTCGTTCGTGGATGCCCACACCGTCAAAATCGCGAAAGCCAACGGCAGCGAAGAAACCATTCGGGGTAAAAACATTGTGATTGCCACCGGTTCAAAACCAATGTCGTTTCCGTCGATGCCCATCGACAAAAAGCGCGTTATAACATCCACCGAAGCCCTCACGCTGGAGCAGGTGCCCAAGCACATGATTATTATTGGGGCGGGCGTGATTGGGGCCGAACTTGGTTCCGTATATGCACGGCTGGGTGCCAAAGTTTCCTTTGTTGAGTTTGCCGATTCGATGATTCCAACCATGGACAAAACGATGGGTAAGGAACTTCAGCGGGCGGTTAAGAAACTTGGGGCAGATTTCTATTTCAAGCACAAAGTTACGAAGGTAGAGAACAAGGGTGAGGAAGTGGAAGTAAGCATCGACACGCCCGACGGGAAACAAATCTCCCTAACTGGCGACTATTGCCTGGTTTCGGTCGGCCGGCGGCCCTACACGGACGGTCTGAACCTCGAAGCGGCCGGTTTGCAGGCCGACTCAAAAGGCAAAATTGAGGTTGATAGTTACCTGCGCACGAGCGTACCGCACATATACGCCCTTGGCGACGTAATTCGTGGAGCCATGTTGGCGCATAAGGCAGAAGAAGAAGGTACGTTTATTGCCGAAACCATCGTTGGCCAGAAGCCTCACATTCATTACCGCCTGATCCCGAATGTGGTGTACACCTGGCCCGAGGTGGCGGCAGTGGGCTATACCGAAGAGGAAGTTAAGTCTGAAGGTATTCCCTATAAAACCGGGTCGTTTCCGTTCAAAGCCCTCGGCCGGGCACGGGCCAGCATGGACATCGACGGATTGGCGAAGGTGCTGGCGCATAAAGAGACCGACGAGATTCTGGGCGTTCATATCATTGGCCCCCGCGCGGCCGACATGATTGCTGAAGCCGTAGTGGCCATGGAGTTCCGGGCTTCAGCCGAAGACATCAGCCGCATGTCGCACGCGCACCCAACCTACACCGAAGCCTTCAAAGAAGCCTGTCTGGCCGCTACCGACAACCGCGCCATTAATATGTAGTTTTTTATTGACGTACTACGAAAGCCCGGCTACTGCAACGTGGCCGGGCTTTCGTGTGTATATTGCTCACGTAACCAATACAACCCCCCGACGATGAAATGGACACTTATCCTCCTTTTGGGTCTACTGGCTGGCGTCGCTCATGCCCAAAACGCGGACTCCACCATGATTAGAAAGATCTATAATGAAGCCCTTGGCAACGGTAAGTCATACGAGTTGCTACGCCACCTGACCAAGCAAATTGGCCCCCGACTGAGCGGATCGGAAGGTGCACAAAAAGCGGTCGACTGGACAAAGCAGGTGATGGAACAGGAGGGATTCGACCGGGTATTTCTGCAGGAGGTGATGGTACCCCACTGGGTGCGGGGCAAAAAAGAAGAAGCCTATATTCATATCGGCAGCCAGAAACGCACCGTACCGATTGCCGCTCTGGGTGGTTCGGTCGCTACGGATCCCAAAGGCGTGGAAGCGGGTATCGTAGAAGTGAAAAGCTTTCCCGAACTGCGGTCGCTGGGAGCCGAAAGGGTGAAGGGCAAAATCGTGTTTTTTAACCGCCCGATGGACCCTACCAAGATCAATACGTTCGAAGCCTATAGCGGGGCAGTCGATCAGCGGGCCAACGGTGCCACCGAGGCTGCCAAACTGGGCGCAGTTGGTGCCATTGTTCGCTCAATGACCAATGTGCATGACGACAATCCACACACGGGCGGAATGCGATACGGCACGGGCGTTGCCTTGATTCCGACGGCCGCCATTAGCACCAATGGGGCTGATTTATTAAGCAAGTCACTGAAAGACAATCCTAACCTGACGTTTTATTTCAGGCAATACTGTGAATCCCTGCCCGATGCCAAATCTTATAACGTAGTGGGTGAGCTGAAGGGGAGTGAGAAACCAGACGAAATTATTGTGGTGGGTGGCCACCTCGATTCGTGGGATCTGGCCGAAGGTGCCCACGACGACGGTGCCGGCTGCGTTCAGTCTATGGAAGTGCTACGGATCATGAAAGCGCTGGGCATCAAACCAAAGCGCACCATTCGGGCTGTGATGTTCATGAACGAGGAAAATGGCCTGCGCGGGGGTGTTCAATACGCCGATCTGGCTAAAAAGAACAATGATAAACACATAGCGGCCGTTGAATCGGACAATGGCGGATTTACTCCCAGGGGCTTTGGCATTGTCGGGACACCCGAACAGCGGGCTAAAGTGATTCCCTGGAAACCGCTGCTGGCCCCATACGGCCTGACCGAGATTGGACCAGGCAGCGGGGGAGCCGACATTGGCCCACTCGCTACGCTGGGCACAGTGTTGTTTGGTTTCAAACCCGACTCACAGCGCTATTTCGACTATCACCACACCCCGGTCGACAACTTTGAGAGCGTCAGTCAGCGCGAACTTGAATTGGGTGGCGCTTCGATGGCCGCCCTGGTGTATTTACTGGACCAGTACGGATTGTAACGTAGAGCCCCTATTGTTTGGACACCCGGCTGTAGTGGGCACAAGCTGACTTGCTACGTACGGCGGTGAAGTATAGGTTGACCATTTCAGGGCCATACATAACAACTCAGCTTACTAACTCATAAATTTTTCTCTATCAGCTTCCTGACTTCCTCCGGCGCATTGGGTAAGGGGGCGTTTCGTTTAACAATCTTGCCAACGCGGTTTATGACAGTAGCCGTAACTTCATTGTCGGGGCGAAGCCGTTGCACTACGTCCGACAGTTGCGCATCGGTGAGCAGCAGGTGATCTCCCCTCAGGTTGTTTTTAGTCGCAAACTCTGCCCACAAGGTATAATCATTGTTTAAGATAGGCAGGTATACCAGGGCCAGGTCACGACTTCGATACGTAGTGCGCAGCCGTTGCGCGTCGAGTGCCGCCTGCCGCCCCCCATCAGACGAGACCGATGTCAATAAAACATAGAGTACTTTACCCCGATTAGCCACAACGAGTTGATCGAAGAGTGATGAGCCATTGCTCCCCTCATCGCGGGTGGCGAAGACGCCCTCCGTAATCTCACCGCCACTCAGTTTGCCCTTTGCCTTTTGCAGTGTCTGCACGGCTGCCCGAACGCGGGTGCTGTCGCCTACTTCCAGCCGGTATAGTTCATGTAATGACTGCGCCAATTGAAGGTCGGTCACCTGGGGCCGTGCGTAGCTATACAGCAGTTTGGCAAAGTCAAGTGTCAGTATGGGCAATGAATTGGCTAACCAATAAGCTGTCAGGTAGTTTACCGACTCCCTGTCGAATTCCGCCCGGCTGCGCTGAATCAGGTTTTCATACGTGGCCAGCCGCTGGATCGTATCGTTACTGCGCTTCACCAGGTTCTGAAAAAAACGCAGGTCTGATCCTTTCGCCGTATTTTCATCATCGACGTAACCATGAAGCCGGGTCCTTTCCGATTCGGTCAGGTTACGGCCGTAGCGCAGCAGCAGCGATGAGAGTGCTTTAACGCTCAGACCCTGGCCCACTCCTCCCTCCGATGCCTCAGCCCGCTTGGTGGCATATTGGGCGAATTGGTTCATGGCCGCGGCTCGGGCTGCCGTCAGCAACCGGTCGTTGGCAGGCCGCAGCGAATCCTTGAGCGACGCGGGCAGACGGCTGTTATCATACGAGGCCTTGTCATAAACAAAACTGGCAGCCGTGTAGCGATGGATGGACTGAACCCAGCGCGTTACCAGCGGAAAAGTCGTTTGGCGGGCAGCAAACTGTCGGAAAGGAGCCTGATAGGCCGCCAGAACCGTGCGATACGTATCGGGGGCGCTTTTTGTTCCTGTCTCCTCCGACAAATCCCTGGGATTGGGTTTAGTGGGATAAGCTGCTTCAAAGGCTTTGTACCGGGCAAACTGGCTGTTCACCTGAGCATTAACACCACCAAACCGGAATGGAACAGCCGCCGAGAACAGCGAGTCTGCATCCAGGTCGATGCTCAGCGTGCCGGGCGCAGCTAGAAAGGGCGTTGAGATGCGGCCATAGTCGAAGTACATCTCTTCCTGCGGATAAATGAGCGGCAGGGCCACCCGAAACGTACCGTCGACGTTGAGCGGAGCCGGACGAACCAGTTCCCGGCTAGCCTGCAGGATATTATTGCGGCTCACCAGCACCGTTGGCGACTCTCGGTAGAGCCGGGCCGAGAGGTTCCTGATACGCCCGGTCACAATAACGGAGTCAGTAACCGGGCGTTCTGGCTGGGCGAAGGTGAGCGAAGATGTTAGCAGGCAAAGAATGAATAGGGTACGCATGGCGCAAATAACGAATAGTGAATCGGTCCTCCGATGCGGCTTAACAGCGAATAGTATACTAAACGCCAGAAACCCTACTTCGTTGCTCAATATTCTGTATTCGGAGTTTCGCTACGTTGTCCTGATGCCATGATACTGCTCCTCTTCCTGATAATCACGACGCAGGGGATGGCCATTCCAGTCGGTAGGCATCAGTATCCGGCGCAGGTCGGGATGACCCGTGAAGTTAATACCAACGAGGTCGTAGGCTTCGCGTTCGTGCCAGTCGGCGGTGCGCCAGATGTGTGCTACGCTCGGCACCACAGGCAGGGGCTGTCCCGCAGCGTTGCGCGGCACCACCACTTTAAACATCAGGTTGTGTTCGTAGGGAATCGATGTGAGGTTATAAACCACTTCCATCGTGTTTACTTCCGGTCCGTTATCAATTGCTGTCACGCAGGCCAGCAGGTCAAAAAAAAGCCGGTCATCGTCGCGCAGAAACTGGCAAAGTTCAACCAGATGCTCAACCGGAGCAGTCAGGTAAGGCTGTGGATTGGTAGTATTGACAGAGAAGGCTTCTGGCCCAAAGTTACTTACCAGTAAGTCGTTTATTTCTGCAAAGTTCACTTGATCGGGGTTTAACAAACGGTGTAATACATCACTAACCGGCCAAAATGGGCAACTTCACCCACTACGTTTTAATATGGCTGGTTTAATAGAACTCACTTTGCTTTCTTAAACGCTGCTACGACCTTCTACTAGCTAGTGCATTTGGTATGATAAACAAATTACTGTTTTAGGTGCTTCGTTTACCAATAAAGAAAAAATTGTTACCCCTACGCCAGCCAGGCCAGCCACTGCATCCAGTTCTCGACCCAGAATAAAAACTTCGTGGCATACTTAGCCGATGGTGCCGACGACGGTTCGAGCGTCAGGCTGTTGTTGTTCAGATTCGTATCCATGTATATTTTCTGCTTCGGGTCCACAATGGCCCAAACCATGTCTGCATTTTGGGTGAGTGTGAACTG
>DATHAW010000080.1:0-2106 GCA_035296465.1 Spirosoma sp. | reverse complement strand
CGGCTGTTGAAATCTGTAGCCCAGTTGCCGGTCAGGTTAACATTAGTGGCCTTATCGGTGGGGCTAAATCGGTATTTTTGGTCTAGCTGGGCCTCGAAAGGCAGTGTTTGGGTTTCCTGCGCTGTCCTGCGTCGACGCCATTCGCCCCGGAGCGTATTCCCGTTTATCTTTGCAACCAACTCTGAGTCGAACAACGCCATTGGAATTCGAATCGAGTCGCCCTGCAAGGTGGCGGGGTCCATTGGGAGCCGTTCGTTGCCGTTAATGGCCATTACGGTGTAGACGCCGACCTTATTGGCCGTTGACTGAATAGCCAAGCCGAACGGGAGTTCGCCCCCGCGGGTTTTTAGAACAGCCCGGTACGTGCCGGGTTTAACGGTTGCGGTAGATGATTCGGTATTACAGGCCGTTAGCAGTGACAGCAGCCCAAAAGCTGCGAGATAGAGGATTCTTTTCATGATAAAAAAATAACGGCTACCCCATACGGTTAGTTTCTGAATGAGTAATTACCACGAACCTGTTCTCCTGCAAGCCTGCATCGACGGCCTGAATCTGGCGCCCGGCGGCACCTACGTCGACATTACGTTTGGTGGAGGGGGCCACAGCCGGGAGATTTTAAAGCAACTGGAGGGTGGAAAGCTGTTCGGCTTCGATCAGGATGCTGACGCCCGCGCCAATGCAGCCACACTCAGCGACACTCGCCTAACGTTTGTCGCATCGAACTTCCGTAACCTCAAACGCTATCTGCGGCTCTACAAAATTGAGCAGGTCGACGGGATTCTAGCCGATCTGGGTATCTCTTCGCACCAGATCGACACACCCGAGCGCGGCTTCTCGACCCGCTTTGACGCCCACCTCGACATGCGCATGAACCAGCAGAGCGACCGCACGGCCCAGCAGGTCGTCAACGACTATTCTGAAGCCGACCTGCACCGGATTCTGGGTATGTATGGCGAAGTAACGAACGCGAAAACGCTGGCTGCGGCCCTTGTATCGGCCCGTTCGAACCGCCCCTTAAAGACGGTTAATGATCTGAAAGCAGTGCTCCAGCGCTACGCTCCGCGCGGAAAAGAGAACAAGTACTCAGCGCAGGTATTTCAGGCGCTTCGCATCGAAGTAAACGATGAGTTGAAAGCTCTGGAAGAGTTTTTGGAGCAGGTGCCCGACGTGCTCAAACCGGGCGGTCGACTGGTAGTTATGTCCTACCACTCGCTCGAAGACCGGTTGGTGAAGAACTTCATCAACAAAGGGAAATTCCAGGGTGATGTCGAGAAGGATGTGTTTGGCAATGAGCTTAAGCCGTTACGTAGCGTAACACGCAAGCCTATTGAAGCCACGCCCGACGAAGTAGCCCGCAACCCCCGTGCCCGGAGTGCCAAGCTGCGTATCGCCGAGAAAATCTGATTTTTAGGGTTTTACAGGCGATTCGTAACCGGGTGTCTGGTGTTTCATGGGCTTGAGGTATACCGTTTGCCGACCGGCCAGCCAATCGGCATCGATGCCTACAACGCCGAACACGCGATCCCAGCTCCGTTCAAAGCAATGAGCAGCGTCGGGAAAAGTGGTGGATACAGCCAAGGCCCGCTCATAAAAAGCCAGGGGCCGCTGATAGACTACGTCACGATGAACAGCGAACTGCGCCCCCAGCACAAACTGATAATAGTCAGGACCGTCAGTATCAAATAGGGTCTGATGAAACCCGCGCATGTCGAGACTACGTCCGTCCTCGTTTTTGCTCCACGGTCGAAACAGCCGCGCTCCCTGGTTATCGTCGGTGTCGATCATGTGACCCAGCCAGTGGAACCCCAGTACGGCTCCGATGCGATCGATGTCCGGGTCAGGTGATGGTTTGGAAAGAGAATTTGCCCCGGACTTTGATTCTCTAAAGGCAAAATCCCGAAGAAATTTCTTGAAATCATAGGCATGGTCGAAGGGTTTTCCCTGGCAAAAAACAGTCCATTTCGCCAGCGAATCATAGCGGGTTACAATATGGTGCAGGTAGGTGTGGGCTTCGCGACCTACATTGGGCAATTTCATTGCCCCAACGCTACCCGACGCGTCAGGGCTTTTGTCATATATGGTTACGGTCAGGTTAGCGGGTCGTTT
>DATHAW010000079.1:0-9249 GCA_035296465.1 Spirosoma sp. | reverse complement strand
GTTGTGGGACCAGCCGTGCTAAGCGACTACCTCATTAATTTCGCCCGGCCGTTCATTTACTCAACGGCCCTTCCGCCCCATAGTCTACTTGCCATCCGCTGCGCTCACGAACACCTGAAAACCCATCTCGATGCCCGCGAACTCCTGCACGACCGGCTTGTGTATTTCCGGGAACGCGTTTACCATGTAATGCCCGGCAGCGGGTGGATCGACAGCCAGTCGCCCATTCAGTGCCTGATTGCACCCGGCAACGAAACAGCCCGGCACGCAGCTGAGGGAGCGCAACAGGCGGGCTACGATGTTCGGGCCATTCTAAGCCCCACGGTTCCGGCCGGTCAGGAACGGCTACGCATTTGTGTTCATGCGTATAATACAGAAGCAGAAATAAACGGGTTACTTCGCTCATTGTTCGTAGCCAGATAAGATTGCAATTACCAGAAAGACCATGTCTCTTCAACTCATTGTGGCCGGAATCGGTACCGAAATCGGAAAAACGGTCGTGTCAGCGATACTGACCGAAGCCCTGAACGCTGACTACTGGAAACCGATTCAATCGGGCGATTTAGCCAATTCCGACACCGAAGTGGTTCGCCGGTTGGTAAGCAATCCGGGCACCCGCTTCCACCCGGAAGCCTACCGGCTTACCCAGCCATTGTCACCGCACGCAGCCGCTGAACTCGATGGCATACAGATTGACTTAGCCCACATCAGGATACCTGAAACCGATAATATGCTGATTATTGAATTAGCAGGGGGGTTGATGGTCCCCCTAAACGACCGCGACCTAACCATCGACTGGGTGGCGCAGTCAGGGCTGCCGGTAGTGCTGGTTTCCCGTAATTATCTGGGGAGCATCAACCACACACTGCTGTCGGTCGAAGCCTGTCGTAACCGGAACATTCCGTTGGTAGGCATTATCTTCAACGGGCCAAGCGTACCGGCGACGGAAACCTTTATCCTGAACTACACGGGGTTACGTTGCCTGGGCCGAATTGGGCCAGAGGAAGCAATTACAAAAGATGTAGTTAGGGAGTATGCCAAAGGACTAGATACACCGCTCATCACCAGGCTTCTATCAACTCATTAAACTGAGATAGTAGTGACCGTGAAACTGGCCCAACGTGGCCATTACCGATAACGAGTTCGCCAATCTGGGTAATGGGCAGCACTTTCCTGGTCGAACTGGTAGTAAAGGCTTCGTCGGCATCATAGAGTTCAGACAGCAGCACCGGCCGCTCTTCGACGTTATAATAACCCTGCGCCAGTTGCATAACAGTACGTCGGGTGATGCCGTGCAAAATGTGCCGGTTGGGCGTAATGAGCCGGTCGCCTTTGACCAAAAAGAAATTGCTGCGGCTTAATTCGCTGATTTCGCCCCCCTTCTGATAAAGCAAATCCGACGCTCCGGCCGCCCGAATGGCTTCGGCCATCAAAATCACGCGCTTGTAATCCGTACTCTTCACCTCGGCCATTTCCCGGACGTAATCATCCAGGATTACTTTGATACCCTTCTCATATTGCACGGGTGGCACCGGGTGAATAGCCTCAGTGAGAATCAGCAAATTCGGTCGCTCAATGCTAATGCTGTCGGCCGAGTAGCCGCCCGTCATCACAAACCGTATGGCCGTGTCTGTCCCAACACTACGTTCAATTAAATTTAAAAGAATAGCATACGTTTCGTCTTTGCTGAGGGGTAGAGGCAGATGCATCCGCGATGCTGAATTCTGAAAGCGCTCCCAATACCAGTCCCATTGAAACGGCCGGCCGTTATAGGTCAGGAAGTAGTCGAACAGGCCATAGCCCCGCAGCAGGCCAAGATCCGTTAGGCCAACAGCCAGTTGATCAACAGGGGCAACGGTGCCATTGAAATAGCCGTAGTGAGCCATGTAAGTGAACGAGTTGATTGATGCAGCAAAGATAGGATAGACTCACAGCCGAACGGCAATACGCTCGCTCGTAACAGCCGGCGTATCAGCCTGTTTCTTAAGGTATTCTTCCCGCTTTTTTAGTTCTGTTTTCAGGGCAGCAATCTCGTCGGTCAGGCGGTTCCATTCGGCATCCTGCGTAAAATCATACGTAATCTTCTTGGTAATCTGGACGCTGGCACTGGCATACTGGATGGTGTTCTGGCGGACAACAGCCTGCTGATCGGCGTAGTCGCCTTCGTCATCTAACGGTGTCAGCGCGGGCAGGTTGGTCATTAACCCAGCATCAGCCGGAATCTCCTGACCAGGAAGCGGGGCTGGTCGCTGATCCTCTTCCCGCATCACCCGCGCTTGGTAGGTTGAACTGGTTTTAAGTTTGTTTATGATGGTCTTGATGTACAGTTCGTACCGCTTCATCTCAACATACGTCTTGAGCAGGTCGTAGTGCCCGCCGTCAACAATTTGATTGGCGTGATCATTGGCGAGTTTGACAATAGCCGTTTTGCTGATCGTGCGGTCGAGGGTGCCAATTGGTTGAATAAGGCCCATACTAGGATTGATTTCGGAAAAAGCTATCAGAAACAAGACGTAGCGTCAGGTTGCCAAATTTCTCAAAAACATGGCAACTGGTGAAGCAATGGACAATTTTAACCTCAATTTGCCACTTTGTGATTGGGCCTGACTCAGAACCGCCAACGCATCTGCATCTTTATCTCAGACTTGTGAGGCGCGTTAATCTGGTCAAGACCGGAGCCAACTGTATGGACGTTGGTGTAATCCGTTCTGGCCCAGCGCATCCATAAGTCGAGGTGACGGTTCAAGCTATACTGCGCCAGCAGGTAATGACGGACGCCCCGGTTGAAATAGGCCGGAAACGAAAACGCATAGAGCACGTCGCGTTCGTAGACGTACTGCCGACTGTCGTAATCATCCGTGCCGAACAGGGCCACGCGCCCATTCAGACTCAGTCGCCGGTGGCTGAGCGTAGCATCCTGCACCAGCACAAACCCGCGCGACGCTGATCGTTCCTGGTAGGCGAACCCACCCCACTGAATCCGCGACCGGAGCGACAGCCCAACCAGGGGAACGTAGTCGGCGTTGAGGGCCACTGTCCGGCGAATGGTACCGACAACGGCTCTGGTTTTGCTTACCGATGCGGGCAGGTTCTTTTTTTTATGCTCCTCGTGGTAAACAGCGTAAAAGGCCGTTTTTCGGTCGGGCGTGTAGCGAGCCTGAAGCAGGTAATCGAATCCGGCGGAGGGCGCATCGACCAGATACTTCCACCACGGAAACCGGTACACGTCGACAAACCCACCGAGCGTGATGGCCCGGTAAACGGTGTATTTCAGCCCCACATAAGCGCCGGTTTCGTTGCTGTTGCGGCTTCCTTCACTAAAGGCGTTGGCGTAGAAGCTGTGAAAATTCTGGTCGTAGTGCCGTAGGACCACGGCCATGTCCAGCTTTTTGTTTAGACTTCCCAGAGCACCCGCCACAGCACCGATGCCGCCCGAATTCGTCTGCGAGCCGCTGCTGTGGGCCATTTCGCCAAACAGGTTCCAATTCTGCCAGACGTAGCCGCCATGCACGCCAACCACTACGTTCTGTGTACCGCTAAAGTCGTACCGATTGTAGGGTAAATCGCGCTTCCGAAAATACGTGTCGAACGTAGTCTGTAGCACCGTTAAGCCTAATTGTACCTGCTGACGGTTGTGATAAAGAACATGCGCGCCAAGATTGGTTTCGCGCAGACTGCCCTGATCGTCAATCTCCGAGGGGGTGCGGTGCAGGCCCGACGTTTGCAGCGACGTAGCCACCACGCCCCTGACTGCACCCAACGTAGTGGAGTTGTCTGCTGCGATGTTGGCATCACGCCGGAGCCTCGATGCCAGCAGGGTTACATCAACATTTGGGTGCAGCGCATAGGTGGCCGTTGCGCCCCGGAGGTAGCCATACTCGGTCAGCGACGTGTAGGGCCGGGCACCCACCGTCGGCCGGCGAACGGTCTGCACCGTTTCGGCGCTCTTGCCCAGGACGAACCCCGCCGACAACACCAGCCCCTGTCCAATCTGCATTTGATAATCGCCCAGCAGCATATTTCGCCAGCGGCCCCGGTTTTGCACCTGCGCATGAACCGATACGTAATCGGCACCGTACTGACGTTTGCCCGGCTGCCAGCCCATTACTTCGCCGGGGTCTTTCTCCATCGTGAGGCCCACACTAAACGCACGCGGACGGCTGTAGCGGTAGCGGACATACCACTGACCGGGGTTCCCGACGTAGCGGGTGGGCAGGTTACCTTTTTTATCGGCAATGGCTTCCGAGAACCCTTTTTGCTCTTCAAGGGTGTGCTCGTAACGGACAATCAGGTAGTTGTCGA
Organism: Spirosoma sp.; assembly: GCA_035296465.1. Lineage (GTDB taxonomy): Bacteria > Bacteroidota > Bacteroidia > Cytophagales > Spirosomataceae > Spirosoma. Next base: position 4,947 of record DATHAW010000079.1, on the reverse strand, counting down.
CCGAGGTGGGCAGCGCATCGAACAGGCGGGCGTGGCCAGAGACCGTCACGAAGGGAAGCAAGCGTCGGATTGTTGGTCCGTCGAAGTCGGGCACGGCCTGAAGCTCGTAAAGGGAAAGCAGATCGCCGAAATCAGCCCGGTACTGGACCAAACTGGTCAACTGGCGTTCAGTGAGCAAATACGTCGCCGAGAGTTCATCGCGCGTCGCTGCGTTCAGATCGAGTGGGTTGGCGTAGAGTTGCGTGAGCGCATCGAAGACGGCCTCGTAGTCGATGCCTTCGGTCTGCACCGGAAACAAATCCTGAATCAACTGACTGACGGCCTCAGCACTGCGCCGGGCATTACCGGGCTGATTCTGGGAAAAAGCAGGCAGAATGGCCAGCCAACCGGCCACCGCAAGTACGGAGACGATACGCACAAGTGTCGACAATCAGGTTACGTCAGTATAAACTATCATCCCAAACGTTCGATTCGGATGAGTAGACGTTTATAACCGTTGATTGTCCTGATTCGTTACTTATGGACTGTTTAAACTGACTTACCGGTGCGTATTGTAAACACGTAGCAATCTAGGCGAAGCGTCGTTTCAAAATTTCTACCAGTTCACTAACCTCGTCACTGCTCATGTCCCAGAGGTATTGCGACGCGTATTGGTACGAAATCAGGTCGAGTGCCTGGCCGTAATTGGCCAGGGTGTCTATTTCTTCAATGGCCTGGTTATACGCACTCGAATTACCGTTGAAGAGCTGGTTAATAAATCGGAATTTCTGGTTTAACGATATGCTCCGGGCAACGCTTTCAATGGGAGTTCGGGTAAATGTTTCGGCAACCGTTACTGGCTCAGCCGGAGCGGCTTCCCGCAACGTATCGTTTAGCGTTAGTGACTGGTCCGGCTCAGGAGACCCGGCAGGGCGGCCTGTCGGGGTTGTTGAAGGAGGTGAAACGCCCCCCGTTGGTAGCTGCGACGGCTGGGCCGCTGGTGGAACCGGCTCTGGGCCGGCCTCATTACCTTCCAGCAATACGGGTCTGCCGGAGCCTGACTCCTCAGCCGACGCAGTGGCCGGGGTAGGGTCAGGCTGAGGTGGTTTGGCTGGGCGAACATCTTCAGGTTGTTCGGTAGGCTTTACAACCCCAGGCGTCGTGTCAATGGGCACTAAAGGCGCTGGCGGAACGGCTGGCTCCGTTACCGTGTCAAAGAATGACCGATTGGGAGCAGGCGGGATGGTATCGGGTACGTGGCTGCGCAGCAGGGCCGATACATCCATGGGCACCTTCTCCGAAAATATCTCAACAAATTTATCGTAATGCTCCAGTTCGTGCCCACGCTGCGTGAGGGCTTCGTCCAGGTAGCCCAGAGCCTGATTGACGTACAGAAACGACTTCCCATTCATTCGCTTTGTAATATGCGCCGGAATGAACTGGTTTATTTTAGTATAACGGGTTATCTGTTTAAGCGAATCGGCCGTTAGCGTAAATTCAGGCTGTGTTCGTAACAGCTCATCGAAGTAGGCCCTTGGATCAAAGATCATGATGATCGTTTTGCGGATAGCCTCAACCAGCAACGGCTCGAGATGTTCACGACGAACACTGATATGCTGCGAAACGATATTCATGAAGTTTTCCAGCGCTTCCTGAACATCAGGATCAGTGAAATCGAAATACGGACTACGAAACTTCTCAGCATCAGCCCGCCACTTATCAGACAAACTGCTAATTACAAAAAGATTAATTTGGCTAATAGGAGCCAGCGACAGCAGTTGCCGGCCGTTTATGGTATGGTGTTGCTGGTAAAAATCGGAGGCTGTCCGACGTGCGTAGGCCTTGCTGTATTCCGTAAGTGCGTGCGCGTTAAACTTGTTCGACATCGGTAAAAGCCTTTGTTTTGTAAAGATATAGTTTTCAGAATCAAACCACTTTTTGCTCCTTCTTAGGTAAGAAAATGTTTATTGAACCCACCCGACGGCCCGAACCACCCCACCTCCGTACCGGCTGGATCGAACTGATCTGTGGGTCGATGTTCTCGGGTAAAACAGAAGAGCTTATCCGCCGGTTGACCCGCGCCCGCATCGCTAAACTCAATGTCCGTATTTTCAAACCCGCTCTCGACACCCGTTACCACGAGCAGAATATCGTATCGCACTCGGCCCTGACGATCCCATCGACACCCGTGCAAACGGCGGGCCAAATTTTAACGCTTGCCGGCAACTGCGACGTAGTAGGCATTGACGAGGCCCAGTTTTTCGACAAAGAAATTATTAACGTCTGCAATACACTGGCGAATCAGGGTCAGCGCGTTATTTTGGCGGGGTTGGATATGGACTTTGCCGGGCAACCTTTCGGCTGCATGCCTCAACTCATGGCCATTGCCGAGTATGTGACCAAAGTCCATGCCATTTGTGTGGTTTGTGGCGATATTGCCCAGTACTCTTACCGGTTGATTCCCTCACAGGAACGCGTTCTTCTGGGCGAAACCGACAGCTACGAAGCCCGCTGCCGGCGTTGTTTCAACCTCGGCCCCCAGGCTGGTCGGCGCGAGTGGGCCTTTGAAGATGTTACCAATGATGACTGACAGACAGAAAACAAAGTCTGTGCGCAAAGCAGCATGCCCGCTGATGCTGAGCCTTGTATTTTCCATTATCAGTTATCAGTCCGCGTCAGCGCAGCTTAACTCCTGGCAATCGCATGTCAGCTATCGGTCCGGCCGGTCGGTGGCCGTAACCGCAGCTAAAATCTATGCAGCTACGCTGAACGGGTTTTTCTCTTACGACAAAACCACCGGCGAAACCGCTACGCTGGGCAAACAGCACGGACTTAGTGATGTTGGCATAAGCCGCCTGCTTTATCTCCCTGACCAAAACCGGCTACTTCTGGCCTACCGTAGCGGCAACATCGACTTTCTGAGCCTCTCCCCCACCGGGGAACCCCGTAACGTGCTCAATGTCAATACCATTGTTATAGCGGCTAATTTACCAGTGGCCCGGAGTATCAACCACATTAATCGCATTGGCAACAATGCTTACCTCAGCACTGATTTTGGGGTGGTAGTGCTCGATTTGGTGAAGAATGAAATCAGGGACACTTATTTTAGCCAGCGAACCGACCGATCTGCCCGGCCCGTTTACCAGACAGCCGCCACCACCGATAGCCTGTATGCCCTGACCGCCCCGCTGTTGACCAGCCAAACTGGTCGGCAATTACAGGCTGTTCGGTTTGCGCCGGGTGTCAACATCGCCGATCCGGGCAACTGGCAAGCCGTGCCCGGACCGGGTCTGCCAATCGAGTCGATTACAGCAAGTGGGGGACAGCTTTCCATCACGGTCAACGGGCAGGGCGTTTATAGCTGGACGGCGGGCCGGTGGACGCTGACTCAGGTACTGCCGAACCCCATTATCCGTCAGTTTCCGGGTTTGGCTACCGGCCCGATTCTGGCCACCGACCAGGCGGTTACGGTACCTGGCTCCGCTACATTCTCCGGCCCGCTCCTGACCGACCCGCGCGAAGCAGGGGCCGATGGAAACCGTATTTGGGTAGCCGATGCTGAGAGGGGGTTACTTGTGGGAAATGCCGGTCTGTTCGGGCAAATCATCCCGGAAGGGCCAACCCAGGATCTATTCAACCGCTTGTATGCCTACCCAAACTGGCTCGTTGCCCTACCCAGCGGCCCGCAGGATGTCCTGCTACGTTCCCGCAGCCAGCCCCCGGCTGAGATTTTTGCCGTGCCGGATGGCCGCTGGCAAAGCCTGTCTGCCCCCTTTTCAGATCGCGGGTTCAATTCGGCCGCTTACCTGCCAACCCAGCAACAGTTGTATCTGGGCAGTTTTGGCGAAGGTTTGTGGCGTCAGGCCAACGGACAAGCGCCCAGAATGGTTACCCTGCCGGCTTCTGTTGGTCCTTTTATCAGTAGCTTAGCCACCGATCTGGGGGGTAACCTATGGATCACGACGGGCGGTTCCAGCGTCCAGCAGGCTACCCTGCACGTCCGGCGGCCAGATAGTACATTCCAGTCATTTCCGGCGGTTAATGGGCGTAATCTGGTGCAGGCTGTCGCTGACGACAACGGCTTCCTATGGCTTCGGCCGGATGCCGGTTCGGGCCTGATCGTATTTGACCCCGCCACCAATCGCATTCGTTATCTGACCACCCAGACCGGACAGGGTGGCTTGCTCACCAACAGTGTCCGGGTACTTGTAAAGGATCGTACGGGTTCAATCTGGGTTGGCACTGACCTTGGTCCTACGGTGTTCGACAATCCAGCCGGCGTGTTCGATGGAGCTATTGACGCGCAGCCGCCCCTGCTCAACCGACGTCGGCTGCTGGCTAATGAAGTCGTTACCAGTATCGCGGTGGATGGCGGCAATCGAAAATGGATTGGCACCCAAACAGGCCTGTACCACGTAGCGCCAGACGGATCTCAATTGCTCAGCCGTATTACGGCAGACAACAGTCCCCTCCCCGGCAATTCCATTCAGGCAATAGCCATTGAGCCAATAAGCGGTCGTGTGTTTATCCAGACTGGTCCACCGGACCGCGGCCCGATGGACCAAAGTTATGGAATTGTGTCGTACCGGGGATCAGCAACTGAACCAGCCGAAACACTCAACAAACTAACCATTTTCCCTAATCCCGTTCGTCCCGATTTTAGCAGCACCGTTGGCATTAATGGCCTGACAGATAACGCAACAGTAAAAGTGCTGGATGCAGCTGGGCAGTTAGTTTATGAGACCCGGTCACAGGGTGGTACGGCGGTATGGAATCTGCGTGATTATCGAAACCGTCCGGCTCAAACAGGCGTATATCTCATCGTTGTTGTTACAGCCGACGGCACCGAAGGGCTGGCTGGAAAACTGGCTGTAGTACGCTAAACATACAAACTTGATTTATGCATTTAGATGCTCAGCAACCGCTTATTCTCCAGGATTATCTCCGTCGACGCGGCTGGCTCGATAC
>DATHAW010000078.1:0-5343 GCA_035296465.1 Spirosoma sp. | reverse complement strand
GCTATGCTCTGGCTGGTCGAGGATTTCTTCCAATAGTACACCGTCTTATAATTTTTGATCAGTACTTCCTGGCCATTTGCCGAAATATCTCCACCAGTAGCTGTCAGAATATCAAGGCTGTTGAGGCGTACCAGCGTATTGGTGCCCGACTCTTTCTGGGGATAGGCCGCCCGGTACACACCTGCTTTTCCGGTGGCTGTCTTATTCTCGGCATTATCTTCTTTGGTAATGAAGTACAGATCTTTAGTCAAGGGATCAATCATCAGTGTTTCGCAGTTACGACGACCGCTTGTGCCACCATCGTAGACAAAATCTAACTTCTTGACCGCCGAATTACTAAGCGTTGTGGTATAAGGCAACGATCTGCCGGCAATGGACGGCTCAACGAACCGATAGACGTAGATGGTACTGTAGGAGAGGTTGTTGTTACCAACGTCTGCCAGGTAGATATATGAGGTATTGGCGGTGGGGCCGGGGCCGACGGCAATATCTTCCCAGTCGCGGTTGCTGTCGGGCAGATTGACCGTTGCTTTCGTGGTGCCTGTTTCGTCAATCAGGTAGATCTTATTCGGATTTCCACTGTCTTCCTGGACCCAGATATAGCCTGGGTTCGTCCGGCTCAGGGCTAGCCCCGATATTTCATTCAGGTTGCCATCCTTTACCGTGCCTCGCTGCTGTCTGGCCGCAAACGCCGCGCTGACAACGGTCGTACGGGCGTTGGCGGCGGGGTTGGGCACCTGTTCTCCAGGGGAAACGATAGCTTGGTGAGGCTGGCAACCGGCCAGCAGAAACAAGCCCGAAATGAGGTATAGTAAATTTTTCATAATACCAGATGGTTTGGTTTGTATCCTATTATTGAATGACGTTGTCGATTCAGTGAACATACGCGGAGCCGTTTATATCATACTGTGTAAGCCTGGGTCTGCCACCGAATTACGTCGGCAAATTCCGCCAAAGCCAGCTAACTGGCTAACGCTCTCGTTACATTCTTTAACACTCCTGTTACATGAGTATAAAAAACCCCGATTTGCCGTGCTCTTTATGAAGGCGATGCCAACTGATCGCTTCATTGAACCCCACAACTGGTTCAGGATGTGATACAAAACAACGTAAAGAGACAAGGCTCGCTGGCCCATGTTATTCAGCAAATCAACGAATAACCATTCTACCGACTACTCATAACCCATGCTTATCCACAGATAAACAGCTCCAAGGCTTTATCAACGTAATACGAGGTCAAAAGCAACGCACGAACGCTTTAAGGATAGCAACGATATAGGGTTGCTATCTAAAAACTCAGCGTGTTTTTTACGTACTTTACTACTTGAACCCGGGTTCAATGCGGCTGCTCTACCTAGTTTTACTCATCCCATTTACCTTAGTTGCTCAACCGACACGTCGGACCGCCGAAGGCTGGCAGGAGTTGACCATCTCTGATGGCTTGTCACAAGGGATGATATTCGACCTGGCGCAGGACAAACAAGGCTTTATCTGGGTAGCCACGAAAGATGGACTGAACCGGTATGATGGCCATAACTTTACCGTATTCACCCATGAACCCCACAATGCCTATAGCCTTACTGATAATACCTGCTCGGCGCTTTTAGTCGATCGCAGGGGATGGCTCTGGGTCGGCACACTCAACCAGGGACTCAACCTGTTTGATACCCGTAGCCAGCGATTTTATCAGCTTTCTATCCGCGATCGGGCCTTGCCCAATACGGCAAATTATGCGGTTAACGGGCTCTACGAAGATCCCGAGGGAAATATTTGGGTGAATGCCAATTATGATAAACTGATTAAGGTCCATTTATCTGGTGCGCTTAAAACTGGTTTTCCCCCCCACCCGAAGCTGGACGATCAGGTTCAGTTGGAACAATTTTCAATTAACGGTGGGGCAACAAATGCCATCAACCATGTAAGCTTTCGGCCCGATGGGCAGGCACTGGCTGTTTCGCTCGGTGGGTTAACCTCATTCAACTGGAAGCACCCTGAAAAAGGGGTCAAAGTCGATCCGTTCCCAACTAACCAGGCTGGTATCAATGCGACGTACGGCGACGTAACTAACGATTCCTGGTTCGGTGCGATCAACAATACGATTGTCTGTTGTCGGCGGGGCAGGTTGAAAACCATTCGCGTACAAAAAAAAAATGACGCCGTTATCAGCCTGAAAGCAATCAATTCAACCACCCTGGCCGTTGCTACAGATGAGTTTCTTTGGCTGATGTCGCCCGACAAACTCGTTCGGCAGGATAGTCTAACGGCTCGTAATGCGTTTACGGTGTTGCCCCCTAATCTCTATGGCATTGGCAGAATGCTCGCTGATCAGACCGGTAACATCTGGGTGGGCACCAGTGGCTATGGGCTACGAAAATTCAATCCTAAAGTAAAGCAGTTTCATTCGTCGCTGCCCGACCAGACCCTATCGTACCTATATGCCGATCGGCAGGGGCGGATCTACGCCCGTCATGAATTTGCGTACGAACAACTCGACCCATCCGGTAACCGGCTAGTGCCTTTTTTGGATAACGACCTGCCACCCGCTGATAAACGGGCGCGGTACATGATGCAGGACCGCCAGGGTACGTTCTGGGTGTCGAATGTCAACTTTCAGACGCACGAGATGCACCTGTTCAAGTTCAGCACGGAATGGAAACTGCTCAAAAAATATCCCCTGCCAGCCAGCACATCCTTCTGCTCCTACGGCAATCAAACGGCTGAAGATAAGGCTGGTAAGCTCTGGATCGCAGCCCTCAATGGCAAACTCCTCCGGTTCGATCCGCTGGCGGAAACATTTCAGGTGTTCTCGTATCAGTCGCTGGTACCACAACGGGGGGCAGAAACTGAAACCTACGCGCTTTGCTTCGATCAGGCCGGGACGCTCTGGATAGGCACGTCGAAGGGCCTAGTTCGGGGGGCTCATCCACAGACAACACCAGCTTTTTCGATTTACAAAAATAGCATCGACAATAGCCAAAGCCTGAGTAATGACTTTGTGCTGAGTCTGCTCGATGACCCCGTACAACCAGCCCGATACCTGTGGGTTGGCACCAAGGGCGGTGGACTAGACCGACTGGATAAGCAAACGGGTCTGTTCAGCCATATCACCGAAAAGCAGGGGCTGCCCAATAAAGTGGTCTACGGCATCTTATCCGACGAGTTCAACAATCTCTGGTTGAGTACCAATCGGGGCCTGGCCCAGTTCAACCCCAAAACCGGAACGTTTCATAACTTTACCAAAGGCGACGGGTTGCAGGACGATGAGTTTAATACCAACTCATTTGTTAAAACGCCTTCGGGTAGGCTGCTATTCGGGGGCGTACATGGGCTGACGGCTTTCCGGGCAAAGGACGTAGTTCGGGTTAGTGGAGTAGCTCCGCAGGCACACCTGATTGGATTAAAGGTCAACAACGAGCCGGTGATGGTGGGTGGGCCCGACGGCATTTTAACGGAGGGTATCGAATTTACAAAACGCATTGAGCTGGCTCACGACCAGAACCTGCTTACCCTCGAGTTCGGCGTGATGGACTATGCCAATTCGGCCAAAAACCGCTATCGCTACCGGCTAGAGGGGATTGACCAGGATTGGGTGGAAGCCGGTACCAACCGATTTGCCAACTACGCCCAACTGCCAAATGGCAACTATACATTACAGATGATGGGTACGGCCAATGGCGATGTGTGGAGCAAACCCATTGACCTGCAAATTCAGGTTCATCCGCCTTTTTACCGCAGCTGGTGGGCGTACCTGCTCTATATGCTTGTTCTGACGGCTATTGGCTGGCAGTTGTACCGGTTTCAGACCCAGCGGCTACTACTCCAACAACAAGTTGTTTTCGAACAGAAAGAAGCCAGCCGACTCGCCGAATTGGATACGCTGAAGAGCCAGTTTTTTGCCAATATTTCCCATGAGTTTCGTACCCCCCTGACGCTGATTCTGGGGCCTATCGAGCAGGCTATCCAGGACTACGCCCACGATGCCCGTTTTCCGCTGATTCAACACAATGCCAACCGGTTGTTAAGCTTGATTAATCAACTACTCGATCTGAGCAAACTAGAAGCGGGTCAACTCAGGCCCGAAGCTGAGCGGGGCGACATTGCGGCTTTCTTTCGCACGCTGGCCAGTTCGTTTATACCATTGGCGGAGAGCCGCCAGGTTCGGTTTCTATTTACTCAGGATAGAGAGGAACAGCAGGCTGATTTCGACCGCGACAAGATCGACAAGATCGTGACCAACCTGCTGGCCAATGCCTTTAAGTTTACCCCCGCAGGAAAGGAGGTGTATATGAATATCCGCTACAGGAACGCCAATCCGTCAGGAACTGTGCAGATTACGGTAGAAGACACTGGAATTGGCATTGCTCCCGAACACGTAGCCCGCATATTCGAGCGCTTTTACCAGGTCGACGCAAAAGCCAATCGCCCTTTTGAAGGCACGGGTATTGGGCTGGCCCTGGTGCATCAGCTTGTAAAGGTTTTAGGGGGTACAATTCAGGTGGCCAGCATCGAGGATGTCGGTACATCCTTTACCGTAACTCTGCCCCTGGTAACCGGAAAGCAACCCGACGAAAACGCCCGGTTAACCCAACTCTCCTCCGCAACGGCTGGCCCGATAAAAAAGGACGGGGACTATGTCGACAGCCGGACTGATCCAGCGCCTGCGCCGTCAATGGGTTCGGAGGAGGGGAATAGTTCAGGCCCAATAGGAACACCAACTGGCAATGAGAATATCCTGCTCATTATCGACGACAATGCCGACATCCGCGCCTATGTACGAAGTATTTTCGAGGTTGATTACCAGATCATCGAAGCCGGGGACGGGCAGGACGGTTTAGATAAAGCCACCGCCAGTCTTCCCAATGTGGTCATCTGTGATTTGATGATGCCCCAGCTCGACGGGTTCGGTTTTTGTAAAGCCCTAAAAGGTGGGGAAGCTACCAGCCACATACCAGTGGTTATGCTCACGGCAAAAGCCACCATTGAAGACCGAATCGAAGGCCTTGAACTGGGTGCTGACGATTATTTAACCAAACCTTTCAACCGGATTGAGCTACAAGTCAGAGTGCGAAATTTGATTGGGCAGCGTCAACGTTTGTACCGTCATTTTAAAACACAAGCAGCGGACTCAACCTCCGCCGTTAACCCACTACAGCTCACTGAACGAACGCTGCTCAAGGCAGAACAGCAGTTTATGGATCGACTGACAACGCTGGTTATGCAGCAGATCGACAATGCCGACTTCACCGTTGAGAAGCTGGCCGAGGGTGTCAACATGAGTCGGGTACAGCTACACCGAAAACTGAAAGCGTTAGCTAACACCACCGCTACTGACTTCATTCGCCA
>DATHAW010000077.1:0-1768 GCA_035296465.1 Spirosoma sp. | reverse complement strand
GCCGTAAATGTCCAGCTCAGCTTGGTCCAGGTGGTCGGCACCGGCGTGTCAGGTCCATACAGTGGGCTGGGCTGGGTCGAAAAGCGAATCGTGCTGCCAGCGGTAGTGGATTTAGCCCAGATCGAGAAGGTATACTGTGCCCCAACAACGGTCGTTGCTGCGTCGTTGATCAGCTGAACGGAATACGCTTGTCCGGCATTAGGCTGGGTGCCGGTCACTTCGGCCCGCAGCGCCCTGCCGCCGGAGTGGGTCTCGGTAGTGGTAGCCGTCAGAAAGGAGGCTCCGTTTTGCTTGGTCCAGTTGGTAAAGTTATCGCCAAACCCGGTTTCAAACCCACCGTTTCCGATCAGCAGGGCGTCGGTCGAGGTCAGGCTCATGTCGTCCACAAAATAAGTAGCGGCACTCGTACCCAAATCGATGGCTACCCGCGTGGTGGGTTCTACCGGCGTAAACTCGAGCGTTAGCAGCTGCCAGTCGGTACCGATGCTGGTCGTAGTCGAATAGGCATAAGCACCATAATTCGCCAGGGGCGAGATGGTTGATAGCCTGACCTGTCCCCCCGCTACAGCCGCTTTGATGTAGATACTAAACCGAAAGCGCTTGCCCACCGGGGTATTTAAAAAAGGACTGGCGAACTGAACGTCATAGGCATTGCGGGGAGTCGTTGATACTACTTTCAAGGCCCTGACCCCAACTTTTACTTCGGCGGGGTTGGTCGTTTCCGAAAACGACGCTGCTCCGTTGAGTGCCGACCAGTTGGTGAAGGTGTTGCCGTTACCCTCTTCAAAACTGGGGTTGGGTAAATAGTTTGTCAGGTTGGCCGCAGGGGGGGGAACAACAACCTGACCCAGCATTTCCATATCGTCCAAGTAATAGACCACATTGCTTTGTCCTAAATCTAAGGCAATGCGTGTTTGGGCTACATTGGCCGTAAATGTCCATGACAACTGTGTCCAAACGTTGGCCGGCACATTCGTGTCTGGGCCATAAAGCGCACTGGGTTGGGTCGAGAACCGAATCGTTCCGCCAGCGGTAGCGGCCTTGACCCAGATTTTAAACGTGTAGGCCGTGCCAATGGTGGTTGGAATCAAATCGCTCAACATCTGCACCCGGTATTGCTCACCAGCAAAGCCCGGTCCCGCCGACTTCAGGGCGCGTGTGCCGCCATGTACTTCGGCGGCAGTGGTTGTCGCCGTCAGAAAGAGAGCTCCATTGGTTTTGGTCCAGTTGGTGAATGCGTCACCGGTACCGGACTCGAAGCCCGGATTTGGCACCAGATTTTGCTGGGCGAACAGCGGTGATATAGCCCCCAACAAAAGGAGACAAATTACGAACAGGGAGTAATTTTTTCTCATATTCGAAGCGCTGGCGGATCGACTAATCCGGCATTTTTCAGCTTAATAGTAAAAGAAAAACCTGTTTTTTTATACTTAATCTAAGTTGTATGAAATCTGTACGTCCGGTTCTTCATGCTGCATGGTTCGTATGTGGACGTAACGGCTCTTTAAGGGATGCATCTGAATGGGCGGGTCTGCTGGCGGTGGGCATTGCGCTCTTGACGGTGAGTTTTCAGAGCATAAAGGCTACGTTGATGGATCCGATCAAGTCATTACGAAGCGAATAGTCAGGTGATTCTCAGCACCCAATAAATAACCGCAAAAGGCCTCATCCAGACCCTGTTGACGCGGCTTTTAGCCCTAATATTTGTTCGCTATCGTCAGTTGTAAAAGGAGAAAGCAGGATTCACTCCCCATTAACATCCTGTCTT
>DATHAW010000076.1:0-1957 GCA_035296465.1 Spirosoma sp. | reverse complement strand
TACCTCGGATGGTCCGCCAATGTAAGCCAGGTTAGGCAGAATCGTTTCCTGATACAATGGCCGCAAGACAACGTTCGGGCTGAACCGCTCGGGATGTTCGTTCAGCACCGTAAGCAGTTCACTTTCCGAAAACCGGAGTTTCGTTTGCAGCACCTTATACACCCCATCCTTATACTCGATACGTTCCCGAATCTGGTCGTCGAGGTAAAACAGGTTGATGTCGCGGGGGGTGATGACCGTTTTGTAGCCTATAGAAGACAATCGTTCCGATTGTTCGTTCACCATCTGTCCGGATATTTGGTGAACGAGTTCGTCCCGCATAACGGATGCGAAAACTCGTTTCAGGTCAGCGTCATCGGCATCCACACAAATCAGTCCCTCTGCGCCAAACAATTCGTTAATGTAGTAGCGAACGGCGTCGGCCAGCGTATTGTGCTTTAGGTAAGCATTCTCAAACAGCGTAAGTTTTTCAGGTATTTGTTCAAACAGCGTTTTCAGCTCCTGCGGATTCATCCGGCCAACGGCTCCGCGCTGCTCTGTTTGCCAGACGTAGTGATTGCCAAAGAGCGAGAAATGGTTGATCTCGGCAAAATCGTGATCTTCACTCGCCATCCAATACACCGGCACAAAGTTGTATGCCGGGTAAGCTGCCTTAAGTTGCCGGGCCAGCGTAATGGTCGTAATGAGTTTATAAATGATGTAGAGCGGCCCAGTGAAGATGTTCAACTGGTGGCCAGTTGTAACGGTAAACGTATTGGGCTGGAGCAGAGCCGATACGTCTGGTTTGTTTGCGGTACCCTGGTACTGTCGTTCGAGCGCATCGACTAAAATGATACGTTTCTGGGTGTCGAACGTACGCTCCTCAATCTGCTTACCGAATGCCTCTAACGTTGGAAAGCGGTTGTAGAATGGGCGCAGGCTGTCTTTTTGGCCGAGATAGTCGAGGAATAGAGAAGAAAACTGGCCGGTGGATGCAAGCGGCAGGTACTGACAGTCCATGCAGGATAAGATTTACTGGGAGCAACAACGGAAAAACGGCCAAGGTTCGGAGTAGCCCTCGTAGGCCTTGCCGGGCAGACGTTCAGTCAAAATCAAATAATCTCTCCGTATAAATCAAATTCTTCCGCCCGCAGCACCCGTACGTTGGCAAACTCGCCCAGCCTGACGTATGGCCGGGACCCAGGATCGCCAACCGGAACCAAGACTTCATTATCCACTTCGGGCGAATCGGCTTCAGTGCGGCCAATGAAATAGCCACCTTCCTGGCGGTCAAACAAGACCTTATGGGTATGCCCTACTTTCTGCTGATTCAACTCGTGCGAAATGCCCTGTTGCAGATCCATTAACTCGTCGGCCCGTTCCTGTTTAATGTCGGCGGGTACGTCGTCGGCCATTGAAAATGAGTGGGTATCGTCTTCGTGGGAGTATGCAAACACACCCAGCCGATCGAAGCGCATCCGGTTGACAAAATCATAGGTTTCCTGAAACATGGCATCGGTTTCGCCGGGGTGACCCACAATTAGCGTCGTGCGAAGCGTGATATTCGGTATTCGTTCACGGATGCTATATATCAGATTCTCCGTTTTCTCCCGGGTAATACCCCGGCGCATTAGCTTGAGTAGTTCGGTTGAGCCAGTTTGCAGGGGCATATCGAGGTAATTGCAAACATTGGGGCGCTCCTGCATTACGTCCAGAATCTCCATTGGAAAGCCCGATGGGTAAGCATACTGCAACCGAATCCACTCAATGCCGTCGACACCTGCCAGCCGATCAATGAGTTCATCAAGGTTGCGTTTTTTGTAAATATCCAGACCGTAGTAGGTTAGGTCCTGCGCAATCAGGATTAGTTCTTTGGTGCCACGCCGGGCCAGCGACTGAGCTTCAGTCACCAGTTCATCAATCGAACGCGATACGTGTTTGCCACGCATTAGCGGGATGGCACAGAAAGAGCAGGGCC
>DATHAW010000075.1:0-1994 GCA_035296465.1 Spirosoma sp. | reverse complement strand
ATTCCATTTGGCTGCCAGGCAGCCAATCACGGTAAAAGGGAACGACGAATCGTTGAAGGAACTGCTAAAGAAGTTGACCGCTACGGTAAAGGGCCTGAAACTGCTGACCAACGTGGGTCCAACGACCGGCATGATGCCTGATTCGCTACAGAAACTGACTGCCATCGAGGCAACAATAGAAAAACTGTTCAAGGAATAAATGGTACATCAACCGGCCATCAAGGCCCAAATCGTCAGCCTGATCCAGGCGCTTTCGGGCTACACCGGATCAGACGCGATAGACAAATTCGCGGAAGGCCTGGCGAATATCATCAAGAGTGCAATTCTCTCTGCCGATGTCACAGTCACCGTAAATACGGCTGGCTCGGCAACCGCCCAAACCGGCACCGGCACGGGTAGCTTGAGTTAAAAAACGATCCATACAATGGCAAAATATTTCGATTTCCTCACCGATCCGGTAACCGGCGACCTGCTGATCAAGAACGGTCAGCCGGTATTCGGTGACAGCATTCAGCAGGAAGTAACCTGCATCGTGTCGGCTTACGTCGGTTCCTACAGAATGAGTCCCTTGCTTGGGGTGGGTATGGAAAAATTCAAGAACTCGGTTGGACGGGAGACGGAAGTCGAACGCCTGATCAGCTTGAACCTCCGCCAGGACGGTATCGAAACCACCCAACTGAAAGTGGAGGCTGGACTGGTAACAAAAATAGCTCCCTATAGACTATGAAAAGCTACCAGGCAAAAGCGGGACAAAACATATTCGACATCTGCTTGCAGTTGCACGGCAACTTCGATCAGTTATACCAGTTCATCATCGATTCCGGTTTGGACAATATCAACTCGACCATCCCCCTGGGCTACGTCTTCTACTACCAGGAAACGACCGAAGTACTGCCAGTTGAACTGAAACGCCGGGGCATCACCATTGCCACGGCCCACGAAACGCCACTGACGGCCCCAGGTGCATTCAATCAAGGCTATAACGAGGAATTCGATTAAAAAATACGCTACGTGAACATTGGCAAAGCTAACAAAAGAGCAATTAATAGAGCTGGCAGCCGCACGAATCCCTGACAACACCCGTGAAATGATCTCGGCGGCGGACGTTCGCCAACAGATTCTTGACCTGATCGACTCCGTGCCGAACCTAGAGCAAAACGAGTCTGGTTTGGTCGAGTACATGGCGGACTTCGCCTATAAAGTGGGCTCAACAACCGTACGCCAGAAGGTAATTTATCAAGCGTTACAAAATACCACCGGACCTTTCAAACCCGCGGACTGGGCGGTAATCGGATTGCTGGCCGATCCGTCAAGCGACATGGGCGGCCTTAACCCGTCGGATAGCAAAGTGCCCACGCAAAAGGCCGTTTCCGAGTTTGTTGCCCAGCAGAGCAAGCCCTTCAACGGCAATCGAGCGATCACCCGCACCGGCGCTTTTTTAGGGATTACGCCCGGCGGTACATCGGAATCGCAGTTTCTGGAAAACCTCTTCTATCCGGCAGTGGCACCGGGCGCAACCCTTACCGCATCGAATGCAAACAAGGAATTGGGCGACCCTACGGCGACTACCACCTTAAATTGGTCGGTAACGAAAAATACGAACCCCATCACTTCGATCATTGTGGACGGGGCGACAATCGCAGCAACGGGCAGCAGCCAGAGCGGGAGCAGAACGGGCAACCTCAACGGCGCAAACAAGACGTTCACGATGACAGTCGTAGCAGGTGGGCAAGCAACAAACGCCTCCGCTACCATCACCTACACCCCCGCCTTCTACTACGGGGCCAACCAACTCAACCAGGCGGACACGGTGGGGGTATTGGAGAATGGAACGAACATCAACGTTACAGAACTGAGCCTCACCAAGGTTTTACAGGAGAACGGTCATTTGAATTACAACTTCAACTGTTCGGGTGGTCGCTACATCCACATCCTTTACCCAGCATCTCTGGGCAACCCGGAGCTGGTGCGGAACGGCCTGCTCGATTTCTCAG
>DATHAW010000074.1:0-3010 GCA_035296465.1 Spirosoma sp. | reverse complement strand
GCAACCACGCCGAGCGAATGCAGATTCCCGGTATGATTAAACTGCGCGTCGACATGATTGTGGTAGCTGTTTGCCTGATCGACTACGTACTAAAAACATATGCGATAAAGCAGATTAGAACCTCAACGTATTCGCTGAAAGAGGGCGTACTGGCGTCGCTCAAATGAAGAAGCGCGGACGGTCTAACGCATCGGCAGTTCCTGAATGCAACAAGGATAAGCCAGCCCAAACGCTGATGAGAGCGATGGCTGGCGTTTAGTCAGGTATAATCCCGGTTGTTGCTGCTTTTTTATCAAGTACACTAATTATTCCTCTCATGGCTTCCTCAGCCCGCAACCTTATCTACACCGCTCTGATTGTTCTTGTCGTTATACTGGCGATGACGTTTCCGCAGCCGTTTCGCGAGATTGGCGGATTCCAGCTCAAAACGCTCATCATTCCGCTGCTCCAGATCATCATGCTTGGCATGGGCACAACCATGTCGCTGGCCGATTTTGGGGAAGTTGCCAAACAACCCCGCGCCGTGCTGATCGGGCTGGTTTGCCAGTTCACGATTATGCCGTTTGTCGGCTATTTCCTGTCCAGCACGTTTAAATTTCCGCCCGAAATTGCCGCCGGGGTGATTCTGATTGGCTGTTCGCCCAGCGGGCTGGCCAGCAACGTTATGTGCTTCATTGCCAGGGCCAACGTCGCGCTGTCAATTACGATTACGTCTATTGCTACGCTGCTGGCTCCCATCATGACGCCTGCCCTGATGAAACTGCTGGCCGGACAGTTTATTGCAGTCAGTTTCTGGGACATGATGATCGACATTCTCAAAATTGTGATCCTGCCCGTGGTGGTCGGCTTGCTGCTCAACCGGATTTTCCGCAAATCGGCGATACTGCTCAACCGTGTCATGCCGCTGCTATCCATGACCGGCATCGTCCTTATTGTCGGCATCATCACGGCTGCCGGGCGCGACAGCCTGCTCACCGTTGGATGGACACTGGCGCTGTGTGTGCTGCTGCATAACCTGAGTGGCTTTGTGCTGGGTTACTCCTTCGCCCGGTTGCTGCGGATGCCCGAACAAAGCTGCCGGACGGTGGCCATCGAGGTCGGGCTGCAAAATGGCGGACTGGCGTCGGGGCTAGCGTTGCAAATGGGAAAAGTTGCCACGGTAGGCCTTGCCCCCGCCCTCTTCGGCCCCATCATGAATACAACTGGATCTCTATTGGCCACGTTCTGGAGCCAGCGCCCCCCCAAAGAAGAGGCCATCGTACCGGTAACGCTGGCATCGCGTGAGTGATACCGGGACGTGGCTACCCGTACAATCCTGGCTCCAACAACCTCCGTAGTGCCCTTTTCAACCAAAGAAGGAATGGTGCTTGCCAAACGACGCCATTAAATGTATAAGGTGCTGAACGTCCGGATTCATGATGAACTGGGATTTGATGCGGTTGACGGCCTGACGATTTTTCTGAACAACTATTACCCAAACCCAATGACAACCGAACTCTTAGCTAATCTCTGGCGCATTAACCAGGCATCGGTAGCCGGACCAATTCAAAAAATGACACCTGAAACGTACCGCAATCGCCTAACGTCGGACACTGCCTCGGCGGGGTTCATTGCACTACACGCGGCTGAATCCATGCATGGGTTTGCCAAGATTCTGTTTGGCCGTGACATGACCATTGATACGCAGACAACCGGGGGCGTTTCGGATGATGGGCGAATGCTCGACCTGGCGCAGGTGCAGCAGGCAGTTACTGACGCCTATGCGATGATTGCCGAACACATCCAGCAAACCTCCGACGCGCTGTGGGCCGAGGTTATTCCGACGCCATTTGGTGATACGTCCCGCTTGGGTGTACTGGCTTTCTTAATGCACCATAACTCGTACCACGCCGGACAAATAGCCCAGGCAACAAAAAAGGGGCAAATGTTTCCGGTAGGGGCCGGTCAATAGCCATCGACTCCACCATTTTCTCTTACTCGTTGAATAGGAGATAATGCAGGAGGACGATCTATAAAGAGCTTTTTCCCGTTCGCAGGATATAATTTCTGCCGCCAGATGTGATAACCTATTCGTACCTGAGTGCTTCGATTGGGTCCAGCTTCGAGGCCCGCACGGCGGGGTAAATGCCCGCGAATAAGCCTACGGCCACGCACACAACGATTCCGAGTCCCATCCAGACCCACGGCACCACGAATCCGCCCTTACCCTGGCCAACCAGAGCCGCAATCAGGTTGCCGATGCCGAGTCCAAGAACCACACCGCCTACCCCACCCAAAATGCAGATAACGATGGCCTCGATCAGGAACTGCTCGCGGATGCGCTGGGGCGTAGCGCCAAGCGATTTGCGAATGCCAATCTCGCGGGTGCGCTCCGTCACCGACACCAGCATGATGTTGAGCAGGGCAATGGCTGCCCCCAGCAGCGTAATGAACCCGATTCCGAAACCACCGATCCTGAGGTAGTCCGTAATATTGGCCGTTTCTTTGGCCAGTTCGTCGGCCCGCTCAATGTCGAAGGAGTCGGGCCGGCCAAGTGGGTCGCGCCGAACCTGACGCATGACTCCCCTTGCTTCGCCAATGGCTTCGTCCTGGTCTGATACGCTCGTTACGGACGCCGTAATATCGAACGTCTGGCGCTGCGATCTGGCCAGGGCGCGGGCATTGTCAAGCGGAATCAGAATAATGCGGTCATCGCCCCCACCCGACAGGCCACCTTTTGCAGCCAGCACCCCCACGACTTTGTATTGATTTCCGGCAACCCGGATTACCTGATTGATAGGATTGAGTTTTCTCTCGAACAACGAACCGGCAACTTCACTCCCAATGATCGCTACGTTGAGCCCATAGTCGACGTCATTCTGGGTTAGGTTTCGGCCGCTCTGCAGCGAAAATCCTTTCACTGAGAGGTAAGCCGCGTCGCCCCCGGTCAACTGCACATTGGGATTCGTTTTCTTTGACCCAAATTTAGCCTGGGCCGCGCTGGTTGCTACGGTCGAAACGGCAATCGTGG
>DATHAW010000073.1:0-8133 GCA_035296465.1 Spirosoma sp. | reverse complement strand
CCAGTCTTCTTTCAACTCCATAATGTTGAAATCCTTTGCAAAATACTCATCTCCCTGAATAGCTGGAACCGCTGCTACCGTATCCTTAGGCGGTACCACAACAGGAGCAGTGGTGGCTTTTTTGCCCTTGGTAGTTTTAGCCGTAGCTTTCTTCTTCGGCGATGGTCCCCATCCATCATCGACGGGCTGAGCAGCAGCTTTCTTAGGAGCGCCCCACCCATCATCGGCTGGTTTAGCAGCAGTTTTTTTAGGGTCGGTTTTCTTTGCGTCGCCCCAGCCATCACCAGCACCACCGGTGGACGTTTCTGTGCCAAAACCAGCCGCTATTTCTTCAGCAGATAACTGTGGTGCCGAATTAGGCATAATCAGCCGTTGCTGCATTTTGTCCGGCGTTAGCTTTGTCGTCACTGAATCATTTTCATACCCTTCAATCAAACCGGCTTTCATCGCTTCGATCAGGTACTTCGTGATTTCATTATTCTTTGAAAACATCGACTGATTCTGCTTCTCCTTCAGGTCAATTCGACGCCAAAGGGTCTTCTTCATCATAATGTCGGTTTCGTTAACCCCCCGAACAGACAGTTCATTAGTTCGCGAGGTAGGTTTCTCCTGCGCCATCACCTTCTCACCGGTCACAGCCAGTAAGGTGGCAACCACAGCTATTGTTCTAATATTTTTCATATTCAGGTCTTTAATGTCTTTCCCGTACGCGACTAAATAACGAATAGTGAATTAATTTAGTGCAGTTAATACAGAGGAACCGTTTGTTGGGGGCTGCCCATGGGTACATCGCTAATATCACCCCGGAAATTTCGGCGCTGTACGCCGTCTACCTGAATTGAATAACGGTCGCCAGGCTGTGCTTCTGCCGCTAAATTCCCCAACGATCCACCACCCGGTCCCAGGTTAACCTGACCAACTTTGCGCGTTCCCCGAGCCAGGATCACCGTAATACCTGTTACCCGGAAATTAGCGTCGTCGGGCGAGTAATTCCGGAAGCTTTCGTCTGCTACAGCCGTAACGCGAACACTACGGGCTGACCCTACCGGCACACCGCGTGGATCACCTGCTTTGGTGCCACCCACGTAATACTCTAGTGTTGGACGCGGTACCCGGTTTACACGAAATTCGTTTTTACCAAGCAGGCTACCACCATTACTTACGTTCAGGGTCACACGAGCCGAACTCGGAATAATGGTGATTTTTCCCTTCTCGCCGGAACTGATCACCGAACCACCATCAGCCGAGAAACTTGGATTCCACAATGCACCTAACTGTGGGCTCTGTACACTCAGTTTGTTTGCGCAACCCAGGTACAAAGGTGGAAATGAACCCGACTCAATTTCGTAGGAGGGCTTTGCCACAAAATACTCCTGATTAAAGGTTACGGTCTTGTTTTCACCATTCGGCTGCTGATACGAGATCGACCCGTTCAGCGTCCGGCGGGCCAGTCCATTTTTGTCGTAGGAACCGCCCTGCGCGGTAAATTCAATGATACCCTGACCATCCTGAATACGTACCGGCCCACCGTTCAAACTCATACGGGGCTGAATGCCTGAGGATGAAGCCGCCAGAAACATCTGACCCTTGAACTTTGTACCCGCAACCACCACCTTCGACTCCATGCTAAGCATGGCCAGAATCTTGTCGAATTTTACGTCCTGTGCGCCTACTTTGCTAGCAAGGAGGTTTAGGACTTCACCTTCAATGCGCCGGACATCAGACTGCCGCTGGGTTAGTACGGCTAAGGCAGCCGGAACAGGCGTCTGAGCAAAGTTCAGCTCACCAAAATCTTTGGTACGCTGCTCGGGAGACCGGCTCATGATCGGATCATCCTTGCCATCCAGCGCCAACGAGTTATACTTAGCCGGTGAGTATTTTGATAAGCCCGTTATGTAGTTGTCCAAGCTTTTCTTGAGCGTATAGGCCTCCCCATTGCGGTTGCCACCGATCATAATTTGAGCTACTTTTTCCTCTTCGCTTAAATTGCGAATCGATCCTGCTTCGTCGACCCCGCCACCCGCATCCGTAATAATGCGTTGTTTAAGGCCATCAATCTTACTAATAATGTCGGCCGTTTGCTTGCGAACCTCATCGGCCTGTTTCACAATAGCCAAATCGTTTGCCCGATTACCAGACTTCTGTACGGTTGCCCGGATTGCCTCCAGCGTAGCCTGGTTCACTCTATTGGACGACCCTGTAGATTGTTCCAAGCTATTATTCAACAAAACGAATTTCTCCAGAATGGCCGAGGTGACCTGTAAGGCCAACAGTGCGGTCAATACCAGATACATCATCCCGATCATTTTCTGACGGGGTGTTTCTTTTGTGCCTGCCATGAAATTGTAATGAGTTGTAAAGTTATAAAGCCGGAGCGTTATAAAGCTGTTAAGGTGTTGTCAGGTCATGGCCTGAATAGCACATCCATACAACTTTATAATTCGCCAACTTTTTAGTTACTACCGCGCATAGCGGTCAGCATACTGCCGTAGACATTGTTGAGCGATGCCAGGTTGCCGGTCAGCTTAGCCATTTCGCTCTTAAACTGCTGCGTATCGCGGGAGGCATCAGCCATATTCTCCATAGCCGATGTCAGGCTGCCATAGAAAGCGTTCATTGCTTTCAGGTGCTTGTTGGTATCCTGCAGTTCCAGCTCGTAAACGGCGTTAAGAGCACCCATGTTCTTGGTTACCTTCTGCGTTTGATCACGAAGTTCTTTCGTATCGTTGGTCGCATCGGCCATCGAGCTAACCGCCGTGATTGCCGTGTTATACGACTTATTCATCTCGGTAAGTGAGTTGGAAGCCGTCTTTACGTTACGGGCATAATCGTTAGTAGCAACGGTTGCATCCGTCAGGTCGGTTAATTTCGACACTGTCTCGTTCAGATTACGGAAACCTGAACCCAGGCGCTCGAATACATCCGGAGTAACCTTGGCCTGAGCCAGCATCTGGTCCATATTACCGGTGAGACCGTTGGCCTGCGGAGCGGGTTTACGAGCTTCTCCTTTGAAGTCGTCGGCCAGTTCGGGATATACCTTTTCCCAGGCGTAGTCGGTTCCACCAGGAACGGGCTGCGTGAAACTCTGCACAGCGTATAAAGCAAATATAACGACCTCAGTTAGCAGGCCGAGCGTGAGCATAAAGCCAAATTGTTCGTTATGCGTAATCTTAGCCCAGGCTCCGAAAATAACGACGGCAGCCCCGGCACTATAGAGTGTTGGTACTAAACGATCCCAAAAGAAATTCGTGGACTTTGCTGTTGCCATGATAGCGATAATTGATTGGATTGGGTAAGTGACTCTCTACTTATTCTTAGGCTTTGGTGGACTTAGCCGAAGCCGATTTTTTACTGCTTTTGCTCTTCTTGCTGCTGCCTCCAACCCGACCACCGCGGGCCGAAGCCGTGCGGCCTTCGAGGTTGTCCATTACGCAGCGGAATCCGATAAACGAGCGCTTCTGATCTTCATACTCGTAAGAACGCGTTCCTGTTTCCAGGTAGTAGGCAATGTCTTTCCACGAACCACCCCGCACCACTTTACGCGGTTCATCAGCATTCTGATTGTCCGGGTTCATATCCCAAACAATGGCGTTGGTGTTATCGGCATAGGCATCCCGGCACCATTCTGCTACGTTGCCCGACATATTGTACAAGCCATAATCATTGGGGCTGTAGGCCGTTGCCGGTGCCGTATACGGGTAGCCGTCGGCGTCGAAATTACCACGTTGTGGTTTAAAGTTGGCTAAGTAGCACCCTTTGCCGTTGGCAACGTAGGGATTTCCCCAAGGGTATTTAGCCCCCTGCTTACCACCACGAGCAGCCCATTCCCACTCCGCTTCTGAAGGAAGCCGGAATCGGGGCGAATTTAACTGACCTTCTTTCGTGCGATAGTCGTTATACATATTCGAGCGCCACTGGCTGAAGTGCTGCGCGGCCCTCCAACTAACTCCTACCACCGGATACGTATCAAATGCCGGGTGCGAGTAGTAGTTCTCCAGCATTGGATCGCCGTTGTGGAAGGTGAAGTCGTTTTTCCAAACCGTTGTATCGGGATAGAAATTGGCCATTATTTCTTCCTCACCCAGTACCGAAACGGAATCAGACATAAGTGCATTGACATACTGGCGATATTCGTGGTTCGAGATCTCCGCATCGTCCATATAAAACGAACTGATTGTGACCTGCCGGTTCATGTTTATCTGAGTAGCCGCTACGTCCTCGTCGGCCTGCCCCATAATAAACGAACCTGATGGCACCAGCACCATGCCATAGGGTGTCGTTTGTTTAAAGCCCTTGCGTGCCGTAGCCGTAATCTCTCCGTTTGTAACGCCTACGTCACCACCTTTGCCCCCTTTTCCGCCAAACTTCGATTTCACAAAACCGCAACCCTGCATCAGCAGAATTACTGTTGCGACCATCATCACCCGGGATGCGTTGACTGTAAACCAGTTATACTTCATCATTGTAGACTATTTTGACCTTCTTCTTGTGCGAGACCAGACTAAAAACGAAAATCTGTTTGGTTATTGTATGTAAGAAATGGCTCAACCTGAAATTCTGGAGATAAAGCGCACATTTCTGTTCAGATAGGCTGTAGCCGAATGCAATGGCCTTACCCAATTCTTCAAAAATACGGCTTTGTCAGTAAACAGCCTAACAAGAATGTTGCCAAAAAACCGTTGGTTATGGTATCATGGCCAAACCGGGCCATTTTATGTGTGTTTAATACCGGAACCGGGGCGTCCGAATGATTGGTTTTTTGCGGGCGTCAGGTGCCGGTAGGGCGTAGGCTAGGAGAAGCTCATGAGACGTCAGGCTTTTGATCTGAGTTCCACCCGTAACGAGATCCAGCGAATACCCAACACGTAGGGCATTATTACGCATGAGGTTAATTCCCGCCGTTGCCATAAGGGCATCCCCGAGCCGATAGCCGACACCCGCCCAGATTCGATTATCATACGTACCGGTTAGATTGGCCGTTATGGCAGTGGCCCTGGCCCGTCCGCCGGTGCTGTATTGTACTAAAATTGATGGCTGCACGTCAATGTTGTACCCAACGCCCAGTCGGTAGCCCACCGTCATATTAACGGTACGATCGAGTGGGTCAGATGAACGGTCGGTGACGAGGGTATACGTAGCAGCGTTTAGGTGCGTCATACTCAGACCAAACCAGTAATCAGTCGTATTATAATAAACACCGGCTGCAAAATCGGGCTTTGCCTGACTAACCTGACCAGTTGGTATGCTCGGATCACCGGGCTGACCAGGTCGAAACAATTCACCGTAGTTGATGCCCCGGTTATACAGGCCCGCCTGCACGCCCAAGGCCAGCGTACCGTTTTTTAACGACATCCGGTAGGCATAGGCTACCTGTACCGCCTGGTTTACAATCGCGCCTAATCTATCATTAAACGCATAAATACCTACGCCACTTTTCAAACTGGCCAGTGGCATATTGTACGACAGCAGTTGAGTACTCTGCGCCCCACCATCGCTGGCAATTGTTGGTTGATAGCTAAGATACTGCGTCCGATGCGTGATCTGTAGCCGCGATACTCCCTCCGACCCCACTGCCGCCGGATTAAAGTAAAACGGGTTATACATGTACATACTAAATTGAGGGTCCTGTTGAGCCAGCAAGTCTGGGCTCAGCCAGCCTGTGATCAATGTCAGTAGTGACAGCCGGGCAGCTAAAACGTAGACAGTGCGAATCATACAATCTGAAGCAAAAATGATAACCACCAACGACTGAATCCGAATGAAACGTATTGTAGGAAACGAACTGATTTTACGTCTTTTCATTAAACGCCTTTACGCTCAAAATATTGGGCAAAAAACAAAGGCCGGCTGCCTAAACGGGCGCCTATCCCCGTGTTTAAGCAGCTGGCCTTTATAACGACACCCATTTATTGATTGTTGGCCTTTTTGATGTAGAGCTCAAGAGCGCCGGTCATCGAGGGGGCATTAGGCAAGGGGGCTTCGATGTCGAGCGTCAGACCCGCTTCTGCAACAGCTTTAGCGGTAGTAGGGCCAAATGCGGCCATTCTGGTGCCATTCTGCTTAAAGTCGGGGAAATTGCTCATCAACGAGTTAACTCCTGAGGGGCTAAAAAATGCAATGATATCGTAACTTTCAATGGCCAAGTCCGACAGGTCTGTCGGAACGGTTTCGTACATGACGGCTTCTGTCAAATGCAGGCTGCTGGTATCCATAAACTCCGGTATGTCATTCCCCCGGATGTTGGAACAGGGAAACAGAAATTTCTCTGTTTTATGCTTCTTAATCAGGTCGAACAGTTCCGTTGCGGTTTTGGTCCCGTTGAAGATTTTGCGCTTCCGGATAACAATGTACTTCTGGAGGTAATTGGCCGTTTGTTCTGATATACAGAAATACTTCATGTCTGCCGGCACTTCAATCCGGCCTTCCTGACAAATCCGAAAAAAGTGGTCGATGGCATTCCGGCTGGTAAAAATAATGGCGGTGTGGGCCAGTATATTAATCTTCTGGCGACGAAAATCCCGAAATGCTACACCGTCGATTTTGATAAACGGCCTAAAGTCAATCTGAAGGTTATACTTGTCTACTAAATCGAAGTAGGGAGACTTTTCGTCGGCAGGGCGGGATTGAGTTATTAACAGTCGGTTGACCTTTGTCAGCCGGTCTTCGGCCGATTGGATACTTGTATCGTTCATTGAATCTTCAGTACTCGTTTCAATGGTCAGTTTATTGGCTGTACGTAGGGCTGTGTTTCTAAGACGGCTTCGTACAGACACACTCATCAAAGAGCAAAGCGCAAACCGATGATAAGTGGAATCAATTCAACGATACAAAGGTACGAAAATAAATAAAGATTTTTGATAGGCTCTATGCTTCGGATAACCAAATAGAGCAGAACTAAACGGGCCGTGTAAAATGCAATAAGGGGTGCCAGAAGTAAATTCTGTGACCAGGCTACGGTCGGCGTATTGTAGGTAATAACCGCCATTAATAAAACCATTGCCGTAAAAAACAGCATTGAGGACTGGAGTAACTTAAAAAAATGAATGTTAATACTATCCTGCATTTTATACAGCCCGCCCAGCACTTCCAGCATGACATATTTACCCATAAGCACTACAAACGTTCCGGTCCCAAGTAGAAGGAATGACAGGGTTAACGATCCAAAGGTTTGTTCCCCAGGCAGTGGTCCCGACGTAAAAACAGCTATGTTATGACTCTGCACAAGCAGCATCAAATAAGCCAGTACCAAACTGAGATTGATGGTAAACAGAATGTTTGTACTGCTCAGCGGCCGGTTTATCAGAAAAGACTCTTCCTGCGCCCGCAACGACAGCAGATCGCGCAGGCTGTAGAAGCGCAAGAAAGCTCGGTGGTGTACGCTAAACAGAAAAGCATGAGTTGCCAGCAGAAAGAGGAGACCGATTCCAAAAAAACTACCGTAAGCCGAGAACTGACGCGGGCGCAAACTCAGATTATCGTCGCGAAGCATGACGGTTTTTTGTGTTGTCGACTTAGGGTACCCAATAAAAAGTTGCCGATCGTTCAGGCCTGGTGCACCGTAGAGGGTCAGAAAAATTTCGGGCTGCCGGTAAACGCGGAACAAACTGTCGATGCTTAGTACCTGCCACGTGCCACCAAGGAGTTTCTGTTTCAGAGCCGCATTGATAAACAAATACCCATCCTGCCGGGTCCGAATGAGTAGCTGGTAATGGCGGTTACTTTCGAGGTCTACGTAGGCACTCAGGGCCGTCTTGTCGGCGTGTTGTTCAACAATGTAAGGGACATAAGCCTTTTCAGCCTCGTCGAAAACCAGGAAATCATTGTTGAAATCGTGAACGGGATAATACCGGCTCTCCGGGCCAATTCCAGGGGTACGGGGTTGGGCAGGGGCCGTACTATAAAAGAGAAGAGCGAAAGAGCAAAAGAGTAAGAGTGCAATAGTCGGACGGTTTCGCATCAAATCGCTTTCAGCGTCCGTTACAGCACTCTTTTGCTCTTTATCTTCTTCGCTCTTTATCTCTTTCACTAGTTATTTGCCCAGTGCCTTCAGCATGGTGTCGCCGATGAGGGCGGGCGATTCGACAACGTGGATGCCGCACTCCCGCATGATGGCCATTTTAGCGGCTGCGGTAT
>DATHAW010000072.1:0-4624 GCA_035296465.1 Spirosoma sp. | reverse complement strand
GACGTTGTATTCGGCCCGCCCGAAACCACCGAGCGAAAAGCCCATCTTGCCTACGCGGTAGTTGCCGTTGATGCCGAGAAGAGCACCCCGGTTTCCCGCCCCGCCGTTTACATCGAGCGTAGCGCCCTGCAGGGTCGTTTTTTTGGTGATGATGTTGATAATACCCGCTGATCCTTCTGCGTCGTACTTTGCCGAGGGCGACGTAATGACCTCCACCGTTTTAATCATGTCGGCCGGAATCTGTTTCAGGGCATCGGCTACGCTGCTGGCTACAATGGTGCTGGGCTTATTGTTGATCAACACCCGAACGTTGTTGCTGCCGCGCAGGCTGACGTTACCGTCCAGATCGACCGACAGCATCGGCACTTTACGCAGGATGTCGCCCGCGTCGCCCCCTTTGGCGGTAATATCTTTGTCGGCGTTATAAACGAGCCGATCAACTTTTTCTTCAATCATCGCCGACTGACCCACTACGTTCACTTCGCTAAGGGTCCGCACGTCGGCAGAAAGCTTCACCGCGCCGAGGTTGAGATCGGTACCACGCGCGACTGTAATAAGGTCAGAGCGTTTATCTCTATAGCCAATAAATGAATACTGGAGCCGATAGGTGCCGGGAGGCAGTTTGCTGAGCAAAAATTTGCCTTTGTCATCGGACGTAGCGCCATCGATGGGTTTGTTGGTTTCTGCATTGAGCAGCGCAATGGTAGCAAACTCAACGGGCTTACCCGTAGTCGAATCCATTAGCACACCCGCTATTTTTCCGTTGCCCCGTGGTAATGGATCCGATTCTGCTATACCAGTTGGTTCGGTGCGTCTGGGCCGATCGTCACTGTTGCCGCCACCACCCGGACGGCCACCGCCGGGTCCGCCACCACCCGGAAACTGTGCGAAAGAAAACGTTGAACTAACGATGAGCAGGGAGAGTAACAGGGCTTTCATGATAATTGGTTGTGTGCGTTCAAATATTAGTACGTCAAAGGTGCACTACCAGGTCTGCCTGGGGAAACCAATCTGGTCGAATGCCGGTTTTTCGGTGCCGAACGGGACAATAGGTATGACGAGCATTATCGCTATCGTTCATTCGGCTCCATCAACTCGCTCAGGATCTTCTGGGCTGCTATTGAAATCACCGTTCCCGGACCGAAGATGCCCCTCACACCCGCGTCGTATAGATACTGGTAGTCGGCCGCTGGTATCACGCCCCCCGCAATAACTAAAATATCATCGCGTTCGATTTTTTTTAGTTCATCAATTAACTGCGGCACCAGCGTTTTGTGCCCGGCTGCCAGGCTCGACACCCCAACGACGTGGACGTCGTTTTCGGCTGCTTGCCGGGCCACTTCTGCGGGTGTCTGGAATAACGGTCCCATGTCGACGTCGAAGCCCAGATCGGCAAAGCTTGTGGCAATAATTTTGGCGCCCCGGTCGTGGCCGTCCTGTCCCATTTTGGCCACTAAGATGCGCGGCCGACGCCCATCGAGTTTGGCAAATTGATCGCTCATTTCACGGGCCAACCGGAAGTTTTCATCGTCCGACACTTCGGCCGAGTAGATGCCCGATACGGCCCGGATGGTGGCTTTGTGTCGCCCGAATGCTTTTTCCATAGCGTCTGATATTTCGCCAAGCGTAGCACGCTGACGGGCCGCATCAACGGCAAGGGCTAGTAAATTTCCTTCACCTGGCTGCCGGGCCGCCTGCATGATTGCTGCCAACGCTTGTTCGACCTGCTGATTATCCCGTTCCGATTTCACCCGCTCCAGCCGTTTCACCTGCGATTCCCGAACGGATGCGTTATCAATGTCGAGTGTCTCAAGAGGTTGTTCTGAAGTGGCCCGGTACCGATTGACGCCCACAACTATATCTTTGCCCCCGTCGATGCGCGCCTGTTTGCGGGCCGCGGCTTCTTCAATGCGCAGCTTGGGAAGGCCCGTCTCGATGGCTTTGGTCATGCCACCCAACTGCTCTACTTCATCAATCAGGGCCCATGCCCTTTCGGCGAGTTCCTTTGTCAGGTATTCGACGTAATACGAGCCGCCCCACGGGTCAACGGCGCGGGTAACGTCCGTCTCGTGTTGCAGATACAACTGCGTATTCCGGGCAATGCGGGCCGAAAAATCGGTCGGCAGGGCAATGGCTTCGTCCAATGAATTCGTGTGCAGGCTTTGCGTTCCGCCCAGCACGGCCGCCAGGGCTTCAATGGTGGTGCGGGCTACGTTGTTAAACGGGTCCTGCTCGGTGAGGCTGTAGCCCGACGTTTGGCAGTGCGTTCGTAGAGCAAGCGACTTTGTGTTTTTTGGCTCAAACTGTTGAACGATTTTTGCCCACAGGAGCCGCCCGGCCCGTAGCTTGGCAATTTCCATAAAGTGGTTCATGCCAATGCCCCAGAAGAACGACAGGCGCGGAGCGAAATCGTCGATGCTCATGCCCGACCGCAAACCGGTGCGGATGTATTCGAGCCCATCGGCCAGCGTGTAGGCCAGTTCGATATGGGCCGGGGCACCCGCTTCGTGCATGTGGTACCCGCTGATACTGATGGAATTGAACCGGGGCATGTGCCGCGCCGTATAAGCGAAAATGTCGCCCACGATGCGCATGGACGGTTCGGGCGGGTAGATATACGTATTGCGCACCATGAACTCCTTGAGGATGTCGTTCTGGATCGTACCCGACAGCTTCTCCGGTGGAACGCCCTGCTCATGGGCCGCAACGATAAAAAACGCCATAATGGGCAGTACGGCCCCGTTCATGGTCATCGATACCGACATCTGATCGAGCGGAATCTGGTCGAAAAGGATTTTCATATCCTCAACGGTGTCAATGGCTACGCCTGCTTTGCCTACGTCGCCCACCACGCGCGGATGGTCAGAGTCATAGCCCCGGTGGGTGGCCAGGTCGAACGCCACCGACAGCCCCTTCTGGCCAGCCGCGAGGTTACGCCGGTAAAAGGCATTGGACGCTTCGGCGGTGGAGAAGCCTGCATACTGCCGGATTGTCCACGGCTGCCGGACATACATGCTGGCATACGGTCCCCGCAAATAGGGCGGAATCCCGGCCTCGTACTGCAGATGGTTCGCGCTGGCAACATCAGCAGTTGTAAAACGGGGTTTGAGTTTTATGCCTTCCGACGTAGTGTGTGCCCTGGCACTGGCTTCTGGTAGGGGAGGGGCAGTTTCCGGGTATGGATCAACCAGTGGCTGATGGAAGTTGGGTCTCATGTCGTTCGCTCGTAGAGCAGTTTTCCCGTTCGCTTAACTTCATTTTTAAACTCCTGATTACTGATGGAGTCCCAGTGGGTTACGTCGAAGAAGAACGGCATGGGGCTGTCTTCTTCTAACACAAAGTGAATGTGCGATACCGTTTGCCGTTTCACGTCGGGGCCAATCAGGGCGAGGTCAACGTCGGAGCCGGGGCGGTTAGTGCCTTTAGCCCGCGATCCGTAAACCCATACCTGTTCTACGTCCGGGTGCTGCCGAAACAGGTTGTGCATGTACGTAATGTCGGTATCGCGCAGTCCAAATGTCATCGTAAAGAATCAAAACCAGCCGATAAACGCTCCATTAACGGGTAGTAGCGCTGTTTGATTAAGGCTTCAGCCTCTAAACTCCGTTGCTCATCGTAGGTGTGAGCAAACAAATTTCGATCCTTGAGGGCATCTAACCATTCGTATCCATCAAATTCGTTTATAAGCTCAGAAAGGACGGCCTGTTGAATGGATTCACGCGGAGAACGGACTTCATAGCCCACCTCCCGGTTATAATCCTGCATAAGTTTCCAGCCAAGTTCAAATGTGAATTCAAACACCTGAATCAGACCCGCCCGTTCAAGGTCTGAGTAATCTGGCTTCTGAACCGCTAAACGAAGTTGATGAATCGCTTTCTGGTATTGCTGGAGTCGTTGGGGCCATCGTTTCATAGGGTGAATAGAATTCTGTTACTCAAACTCCGCTGCCAGTCGCCGGTCGGGCAGTAAGCCTTCCTTTTCGTGGGGTAACGTATTGACTATGGGTAGTGACGGTTCGTCATGCCGAAACTTTGTTACGCCCACCAGTATCCTACCCTGCCGAACCGCTTCGACTTTTGCCCGGTACGCCTGCTCGATTGCCTCGGTAATAAACCCGGACCCGAACGCCTTTGTGAAGCCACCGCGCTGCTCAACGTCCAGAAACAACGCCCAGGCCGCTTCAGTCAATTGCTGCGTGAGGGTTTCGATGTAGTAGGAACCAGCCGAGGGGTCGGCCACTTTGTCAAAATGACTTTCATCCTTCAGCAACACCGATACGTTGCGGGCAATTCGATTAGAGAACTCACGGCCCCGGTCCGGCGTTCCGGTTGCTACGTCCTGCAGGCCGAAAATGGCATCGTATGGCCGAACTGTGAGGGCGTCACAGCCGCCAATCACGGCCGCCATGGCCTCGGTGGTGCCCCGGAGCAGGTTCGTATAGGGCGTTGTTGCTGCATCATAAAAGGAGGAGGTCTGCGCGTGGATGAACGGGCCGGACTGATGGCCTGATGGGGAATAATAGCCCATGAATCGGTGAAACAGCACCCGCAGGGCACGTAGTTTGGCGATCTCCATAAAATAACTCGTCCCGACTGATATCGACAGGATTGTTTTTGGGATAAGC
>DATHAW010000071.1:0-9394 GCA_035296465.1 Spirosoma sp. | reverse complement strand
GGTGTTTGATAGACATTTTCTGCGGATTACGCACTAGTGCCCGGACTGTGTGGCCTGCGTCGAGGGCTTTCTGAACCAGGGGCAGACCCGTTCGGCCAGTCGCCCCGAAAATAGCAATCGTTGACATAATACTCGTAGGATTTATGCTTGTACAAGCAACTGTTAGCCAAAATTGTTTCATCTGGATAATTTTCACAGTTGATACCCAAAGAACTCTTTATAATTCTGCCAGGATGGCCAGTACCAGTTTCGCTGAGTTACGGGCGGCTGTCTGGTAAAATGACAGCATATCGCGCCGGGCATTGTCATCCGCCCGGTCGCTCAGGCTTCGGATAACCAGCAGCGGCACCTGTATCTGATAGCAAACCTGCGCCACGGCTGCGCCTTCCATCTCGGTTGCGTCGGCGCCAAAATCGCGCCGTAGCTGCGCCACCTTCTGTGAGGAAGAAATAAACTGATCGCCCGTAACGACCGTGCCTGTCAGTACGGTTGGCGGGCGGGTCGTGAGCGGAATTGGCTCAAAAGCAACGGTACGAGCTACGGTCTGGGCGCGGAGCAGCATCAGTGAATCGGCGGGAAAATAAGCCGGGTTCATCTGACCCGACACGCCATTGCGCGTTTGGATCGTTGGTTTCTGATCCAACGT
The DNA here is from genome assembly GCA_035296465.1 of Spirosoma sp. GTDB lineage: Bacteria > Bacteroidota > Bacteroidia > Cytophagales > Spirosomataceae > Spirosoma. The sequence continues at coordinate 8,748 of DATHAW010000071.1, read as the reverse complement.
AATAGATTGGTAATCATGATGAATGGTTCGACTGGCAATAACGATGTCGCCAGGCTGTAGGGTAGGGTTGGTACCCCCCGCAATCCCTGTGAACAGCAGGCGCCGAGGACGGAAATGATCCAGCATGAGGGCCGTCGTCATCGCTGCGTTGACCTTGCCAATACCAGTCTCGGCCACGACAACACGCTGCTTACCAATGCGTCCGGTTGTGAACGTAACGCCGTCAACGACCACCGTTTTAGGCCGCTGAAGCGATTGCTTGATAAGCGCTACTTCGGCTCCGAATGCACCCAACAGCCCCGTTATGGCGCGTGGTTTATACGGTTGGGCAAATGACAACTGGGAGAGCAACAGCGCGAATAAGAGGGGTGAAATTTTCATGAAGTAGCCGTACAGAAAATAACTTGTGAGAACGGTTCGCTTAAAGTTGGTTTAAAGAATGTGCGGTGGTCTAGGTAAAACTGTTTTTGGTCTGATGTAAACAGAGCCAGTTGGTAAGGTGGAAGTATAGCAGGCTTCCTCACTGATACTTCCCCATACCTACTCAGTGCCCGGCAAACAGGGCCAGCAGACAGAAAATATCTACGACCCACAAACCTGCCGGCACCTCTCTGCCTCTGCCGACGGCCACTTTAATGACCGTCCACGATAGGAAACCCCAGATTAGCCCCTGCGTGATAGAGTAGCTGAACGGAATCAGCACCAGAGCCAGAAAGGCTGGCAGCGCGTCGTCCAGCCGGTCCCAGCTAATGCGGGTTATCGGTTTCATCATAAACGCCCCCACCAGCACCAGTGCGGGAGCTGTAGCAATGACCGGTATCACCGAGAGCAAGGGCGATAGAAACAGAAACGGCAGGAAGCAGCAGCCGGCCACAATGGCCGTCAGGCCGGTACGGCCGCCCTGTGCAATACCCACCGCCGACTCGATGTAGGCCGTACCGGGACTGGTGCCCAGCAGCCCGGCCAGGGTGGTTGCTACGGCATCGGTCAGGAGCGAGCGGTTCAGGTGGCGCGGCTCACCATCGGGGGTTTGCAAATTACCCGCTTCGGCCACGCCCACGAACGTACTAAGACTATCAAATAGGTCCGTAAAGGCAAACGCAAAAATAACCGGCCACAGCGACCATTGCAGCGACCCCTTAAAATCCAGTTTGCCAATCAGTGAGAAATCGGGCGCGGCCACGATGTCCTGAAAATTGACGAGTGTTTTCTGCCCGAAGTTGACCGCCGACGCGTCGCCCCAGAACCGGCCGATGGGCCAGGCCGCCAGCGTCGTCAGGACAATACCGATGATGATGGCCCCCGGTACGTTGCGCACGACCAGCACCGCCGTTAGTAGCAGGCCAATAACGAACGTAAGAATAATGGGGTCGTTCAGGTGGGCGATGCTAACCAGCGTAACAGGATTTGCCACGATAAACTTCGCATTCCCAAAGCCGATGAGGGTAATAAACAACCCGATCCCCGCAGCAACGGCGTAACGTAGTGGCAGCGGAATAATGCGGACAATGGCCGACCGAACGTTCAGCAGCGACAGCAGCAGAAACAAAATACCCGCCCAGAACACAGCCCCTAATGCTACCTCGGGCCGAATGCCCATGCCCTTCACGGCCGTAAACGTAAAAAAAGCGTTTAGCCCCATCCCTGGCGCTACCACAATGGGGTTGCGGGCATACAGCCCCATCATCAGACTGCAAAAAAAGGACAGTAGGATGGTTGCCGTAAGCACACCACTAAATGGCAGTCCCGCCTGGCTCAGAATAGCCGGGTTAACCACGATGATATACATCGTCGCCAGGAACGTTGAGATACCGGCCAGAACTTCGGTACGGCGGGAAGCGGTAATGTACACAGGATACAATTTCTGTTTCGGCGCTGGTGGTAAAGTTCATTAACTTAAAATAACCGCCCCTTAGTACCGGTTTGGCAACGTTGTCGCTGCCTCACAGCAGGCTTCCCGCCCCCGCATCCACCCACACCCTGGCGTTCGGTTGGGTCTGGATAATACTGGCGGGAACCTGCTCCGTGATGGGGCCGGTGAGGGCCGTGTGAAGCGTAGCGGCTTTCTTTTCGCCACTGACCAGTAAGATAACATCATGCGCCCCCGTCAGGTGGCGCAGGCCGAGCGTAATGCCCTGCGTTAGCACTGTCTCCCGGTCGAAATATTTTTGCCCCACGGTTTTGGTGCTTTCGGCCAGTTCAACTACGTGACAGCCATTGGTGAAGGGCGTTCCCGGTTCGTTAAGCGCAATATGGCCGTTCATTCCCATGCCGACAAGCAACAGATCCAGACCGCCCCACTGGTCAATCAGCGCGTCGATGCGGCTACACTCGGCCGCCAGATCAGGGGCCTTGGCATTAAAGGTATGGACCTGGTCGGGTCGCAACCCAAGTGGCCGGAATAAATCGCGGTAGACGTAGTATGAACAACTTCCGGCATCCTCCGGTCCGAAGCCAACCCACTCATCCAGGCCCACGAACGTACAGTGGCTGACGTCGACCTGCCCCGCCCTGGCCAGCAGGACGAATCGGTGGTACGTTTCGATGGGCGTATCGCCGGAGGCCAGACACAGCTTGGCATCTGGCTTCTGATTGATAAGGGCCACCAGGTGCTCGGCGGTGTGTTGGGATAAAGCGTCGTGATCGGGAAAGGTTTGAATGATCATAATTAGAGTTTAGGAAATGCCGGAAATAGCCTTAGCCACGTTCCCGCAGACGTAGTTTCCGCCGGCGGCCCGACACACCGGGCGATCGGCTCAGCATGGCCGCAGAAGCTGGGTTTGGAGTCGTATCGGGGAGAGCCGGCTCGCCCGACGGCCCTCGATTGACAGTGCGTACGTTTGCTTTTTTTGAGGGTCCACCGGTTGGGCGAGCCGGTGGGCTGTAAAAACGGCTTGCCTGTTTGCGTAATCTGTAACCAGGCGGGACGGAAGCGAAGGCCGGTCCGGCGCTGCTTCGTTTGTTGCCTGGCCCGAGCCCAAAAAGGGGCAGGTAATCAAGAGCCACAAGAGAACCGGGCGAATTTTGGTCATAGGGGAAAGATGGCGTAATTTTGCGGTTCGTTTTTCCAGAATATGCAACTGTCAGACCAGGGTTACCGCATTCAGGGTATCGACGTACTCGCCATTGCCGGGCAATTCGGCTTACCGCTCTACGTGTACGATGCCGACAAAATTATCGAAAAAATCGACTTGCTCCGGTCATCCTTTACGGGCGTTAACCTGAAAATAAAATACGCAGCCAAAGCACTGACCAACGTCTCGATTCTTAAATTGATGCGGCAGCAGGGCATTGACGTGGAAGTGGTGTCGGTTAACGAAGCCCGGCTGGCCCGGCTGGCGGGCTTTGTACCGAATCAGATTATGTATACACCCAGCGGCAATGCTTGGTCCGAAATTCAGGAAGCCCTGGAAATGGGTCTGCAACTTAATGTTGACAGTCTGCCCTTGCTCAAACAGATTGGCCAGACCTACGGCGACCGTTATCCGGTGGCCCTGCGCATCAACCCCAGCATTGCAGAAGGTGGTACGTTCAAGATTCAGACCGGCCATGAAAACTCGAAGTTCGGCATTCCAAATCAATACCGCGACCGTATCCGCGCTATTGTGAGCACATATGGCATTCCAGTCGTGGGGCTGCACATCCACACCGGCTCCGATTTTAAAAACAGTAATACGTTTCTGAAAATTGCCGACGTGCTGTTTGAAATGGCCGAAGACTACCCAGATTTGCAGTTTATTGATTTTGGTAGTGGGTTCAAAGTGGCCTACCGAGAGGGCGACTACTCGACCGACTTGTCCGACCTCGGCGCGAAGGTATCGTCCGCGTTCCAGTCATTCTGCGACCGCTACGGGCGGGATGTTCAACTCTGTTTTGAGCCGGGAAAGTTATTGGTGAGCGAAAGCGGGCATCTACTGGTAGGCGTCAATGTGGTCAAAGAAAACCCCACCCGGACGTTCGTACAGGTCGATTCTGGTTTAAATCACCTGATCCGGCCAATGATGTACGATGCATACCACGACATCAAAAACATTTCGAATCCTTCCGGACCCAAAAAACTGTATGACGTGGTCGGCTACATCTGCGAGACCGATACATTCGCAACGGATCGGGCACTACCCACCGTACAGCCCGGCGACGTTCTATCATTCGAGAATGCCGGGGCCTACGGGTTCAGCATGGCTTCGACTTATAATGCCCGTTTGCGGCCGGCCGAAGTGCTGGTTTATGAAGGAAGTGCCCACCTGATTCGCCAGCGCGATACGTTCGAAGATTTGCTACGGGGTCAGGTCATTATTGATTTTGAAGAATTGGTAACGGATAAAGTATAAACCTGTAGGTTGCCGAAGTTGCACGGCGTGTACAGGAAACCCCGTGTTCAGTATAAACCCTCCGCAGGGCAATGGCAGACGCTGCTGTCGGCCGATGCGGTTAAAAAGTTAAACAATGGGAAGAGCGTTTGAATACCGGAAAGCGCGTAAGATGAAGCGGTGGGGCCAGATGGCCAAGACCTTTACCCGCATTGGCAAAGACATCGTGATGGCGGTAAAGGGCGGTGGTCCCGACCCTGATACCAATGGTCGACTACGGGCTATTATCCAGAATGCCAAAGCGGCTAACATGCCGAAAGAAAACGTGGATCGGGCTATCAAAAAAGCTTCGTCCAAGGAGCAGGAGGATTATAAAGAGATCGTTTACGAAGCATATGCCCCGCACGGCGTTGCGCTCGTTATTGAAACGGCTACTGATAACCACAACCGTACCGTTGCCAACGTCCGCAGTTACCTCAACAAACTGGGGGGCAGTCTAGGCACGCAGGGAATGCTCGATTTTATGTTCGACCGTAAGTCGGTGTTCCGTATTCCTGCTGAAGGCGTTGACCCCGACGAACTGGAACTCGAACTGATTGATGTGGGTGGCGATGAACTTGAGTTCGATGAAGAAGCGAATCAATACGTCATCTACGGCGAATTCACGGCGTTCGGGTCAGTACAGAAATTTCTGGAAGAAAAAGGCTTCGAAATTAAACAAGCGGAGTTCGAACGTATTCCGAACGATTACAAAGAACTAACCGATGATGAAGCTGCTGATGTAGAGAAACTCATTGAACGTATCGAAGAAGACGACGATGTTCAGGTCGTGTACCATAACATGAAATGATACGTAGCCAATCCCTCTTAACCAAAAGGCCTGCTCGCGAGCAGGCCTTTTGGTTAAGAGGGATTTATAAAACGGGTTCACCCATAGTCTGGCTCATTTTCATCGTTGGGTGACGGTGTCTCTAAGGATCTGCACCCAGCCCTTGATGAGCTGGGGGGGTGAGTTCCGCTCCAGCAAGCTGAAGCCCACACGGGCCTGGTAGTAGTACAACCCGCTGGGCAGCTCCGCCCCCTCACTGCTGCGCCCATCCCACACCAGACTGGCCCCGCTGCTCTGGTAGACCTTCACCCCCCACCGGTTGTAGACCACAAACTCAACCTGCTCCACAAAGGCCGGGCACCGAAGCGGCACAAACACATCGTTCTTGCCGTCATTGTTGGGGGTGAACACGTTGGGCAGGGCGAACTGGGGGCAGGCCTGGTTGCAGACCACATTGGAGGGCCTGCTCTCGATGCCCCGGCTGCTGACGGCCGTTACGTAGTAGCAGCCCGACACGGTGCTCAGGCTGGTGTGGGCAAAGCTGGTGGTGGGGGCCGCCACACTGCCTATCAGCCGCAAAGAGTCCCCCCCGTAGCGGGCGTAGTAGATGCGGTAGGTGGTGATGACCACCTGCTCACAGGCCCCCCCGGTGGCCGGCTGCCAGCGCAGCTGGTTGGTGAAGGCGGTCTGCCCGCAGAGACTCTCAGGGCTGAGCTGGGCGCAGTTCAACGAGTCCAGCCCCAGCCGGGGGGCACAGGGCCGGGCCGTGTCGGCGGGGGTGGCACAGACAAGCTGGGAGAAGTTCAGGATGGGGCCCAGGCCCGCCAGGCGGGCCTCGGTATAGGCCCCCCGGGTCAGTACCCGGTAACAGTAGGCCGAGTCAGCCGACAGTGGCCCTGCCGTGTTGCCGTCGGCCAGGATGCGGTCCTCCCCCGTGTCGGTGTAGACGTACGTATCGGCCCCCCTGACGGCGATGTCCGCGATGGCATCATAGGGGCCGGCCGCTCCCCTACGGCTGCGGTAGAGCGTGTGGGTCTGGTTGTCGTTGGACCAGGGCGTGGTGGCCTGCCAGCTCAAACGCACCTGCCGCTGGGCGGGCTGGGCCAGCAGCCGCACCGAGGAGGCCGGCTCGGTGATGTCCAGGCGGGTGAGGCCGGCGGTGGGGTCGGTGTAGTAGAACTCCACGCGGTAGCGGTAGGCATTGGCTTCCGTATTAAGGCCTCTATCAATGTAGACCGTGTCCACTGCTCCGGGGGCCAGGCTGGTGTTGATGGTGGTTATGGGGGTCCAGTCACTGCCCGCCAGGGTGGTGGCCCGCTGCAGGCGGTACTGGTAGGGACCCCCCAGGTCCCCCGCCTGCAGGCCGATGGGCCGGCTCCAGCGCACGGTGATGCGGCCCCGCTGGGCATCGGTGGAGTCGACCGTCACCTGGGTCATGACCGGGGCCAGCAGGGGCAGGGCCAGACAGGCCTGCTGGGAGACTACGCTCACACCCCCGTTGAGACTGCCGCTGCGGTCGGGGTACTGGGCCACCAGGCGGTAGGAGTAGCTCACCCCCCGCTGCAGGGCGGAGGTGTCGGTGTAGGTCGTCACCCCGGCCGACACGCGGCCCACCTCGCGGTAGCCCAGCCCAGCGGGCAGCCCGGTGGTGCAGGGCGGGGGGGTGTAGGGGGTGCAGCCTTCCCGGCGGTAGATGATGAGCACCGTCGAGTCGCGCCCGGTGCGGGGGGCGCAGGTGTAGGCACTCCAGTTGAGCTGGATGGCCCGCCCGCGCACACTGGCGGTGGGGCGGGCGGTGAGGTTCTGCACCGGGGGCCCGATCAGGCGGATGCGCAGGGTCTGGAAGGAGACCAGGGGCACGATGCCGCGGGCGGGCACATCGGTGACCTTGAAGGTCACATCGTAGGGGGCCAGCCGGAGCTGCTCGCAGCTGGTCTGCCAGGAGAAGGTGGCCTGGGCAGGCTGGGTCAGGGGGCTGGCCGAAGTGCCCCCCCCGCTCAGGCGGGCAAAGGCGGGGGCGATCAGTTCACCGGGGGGCAGGGGCAGCCCATCGGGTCCTACGTTGAAGACCCCCCCGAAGGCCGAGATGATGAGCCGGTTGCCATCGGGGTCAGTGGCCGAGACGGCCTGGCTGATGAGCGTACCGGCGGTGACGCACAGGTCGGCCAGGGGCTGGATCAGGGGGCGCTTGTTGGGCTGGTCGAGCACGACGATCTGCATGTCGCGGGTGACCTCGCCGATGAGCACCCCGTTGCGCCACTCCTCGACGATGAAGGCGAAGTTGTACTGGCCCTCCTGACCGGGGGCATCCCAGCAGAGCTGGCCCGTGCGGGCATCGATGGCGAAGGTGGGTGTGCCGCCGGTCTCGCTGGCGGTGGAGAATCGGGTGGGGTCGAGGTAGGCGGGGATGTTGCGGCCTTTGCATCCGGTCTCGCCGGGGATGTCCTGGGGGATGCTCAACCGGAAGGCGAGGCTGTCGCCATCGGGGTCGAAGGCGGCCGGGTTGTGGCAGAAGCGCTGGCCGACGCGGGCTGAGTCGAGGGGTGGGTTGAGCAGTCTGGGGGTGGAGTTGAGGCCCAGGGCGGGGTTGATGAAGATGGTGGTGGAGACAAAGAACTTGATCTGGTCCGAACTGCCAGCCGGAGGAAGGTTGTTTGTGCCGCCGTTCCGGTTTGAAATAAAAGCCGAGATGGTAAAAGCACCGGGTCCGGGGTAGGTATGGGTGGTGCGGTAAACGTTGATTGAGGAGGTGCCCCCATTGATGAATCGTCGTTGGCTCCGATCGACCCGCATGGTTGTGCCATCGCCAAAGCAGAAATCAGCGCTATTGGCATCATTAGCGGCTGGCTTGCCCTTCAACTCATCATAGTAGGTGGTGAGGGTGATCTCGTAGGTCAGGGAGGTTTCGGAGATGCGCCGGGTGGTGATCTCCCCAGCCCGCACGTGGGTGGCCTGGCTCAGCGTGGGCCACAAGAGGCTGCCTGCAAACACACCCAGTAAGGCCACCAAGTAAATAAAGCGCATAAATGTCAGGTAGTTTTGAGTACAACGATGCCACCCGCCAAATCCGTATTGACTTCGGCTCTGACCCAAATCGAATTCGGTCAGGTCGTGGGCAAAGCTAAATATGTAACTCGCCAGCCAGAAAAAGAGCCGGTAACCAAACGTATCGTTACGACCAGTTCACCGGCTCTACCAGGATTTTTATTCAGTCAAACTTGTCTAATCAATAAGTCTGAACAGGCGGTTCCAGCGGATTTTGTTCCAGATATTGGCTGGGTTCGGGTCAAGTGACATCCAGACGAAAACAGCCTTGCCAACGATGTGGTCTTCGGGCACGAAACCCCAGAACCGCGAGTCGAGCGAGTTGTCGCGGTTGTCGCCCATCATAAAGTAGTAATCCTGTTTAAAGGTATACGACGTAATGGCTTTGCCGCCGATGGTGATGCCCGTAGGCGACACCGCTACGGCTGCATTATCTTCATAGAGTTCGATCACGGGACCGTAAAGGGCAATGGTCTGCGCGTTGATCGGGATCGTTGCCCCTTTCTTCGGGATGGTGATTGGGCCGAAGTTATCGTGGTTCCAGTTAAACGTTGGCGCACCGTA
>DATHAW010000070.1:0-3629 GCA_035296465.1 Spirosoma sp. | reverse complement strand
ATGCCGCGCACCGACCTGCAAACGTTGTATAACGAGCAGCCCGTTTTTGAACGGTTTGGTCGTCTTGTGGCTGAGAATGTCGTGATCGGCTCCCAGCGCCGAACGGCCTCGCTCCTGTTCGATTCGCCCGAAGAGCGTTACCTTAAGCTCATTACCGAACGCCCCAAGGTAGTAGAACGGATTCCGCTGCATCACATCGCGTCCTACCTCGGCATCCAGCCCGAAAGTCTGTCGCGCATCCGCAAACGGCTCGCCAACAACCGGTAAATGCCCCTTTCTTAACCGAAGTCAAGCACCGCATCGGCGAAGCTAACTCACGTCAATGCGCTGGGCTGGGCTGCGGCTGCACCTTTGTATCGGATATCAAACGCAAATCAACCCGATACGTGTATGAAAACGATTCAACTTACGCTGATTACCTTCCTGACAACCTTGTCAGCCCTGAGTTTTGTCCGCGCACAGGATTCAGACCCGTCGCCCGGCAAATTACCCGTTTACGCCAACATCAGCATTGGCTACGGCAACACGTTTTTTTCCGGCACCTTAGGCGAAAAAGAAACCATCAACGATGGCCGGGGCTTTGGCCGCAACCAGGGCAACACGCTCACAACCTGGTTCTATGCAGCACCCGCCCACTGGAAAGGGCTCGGCGTCGGAACGGGCGTCAAAGGATTCTTTGCCACACCCAACAACGGCGGTAACAACGAAACGTACCTGTTCAACTATTATCACGTGGGTGTGGGGGCCAAATATTACCTGCTATCCAGAACGTTCAATAAAGGGCTGTGTCTGAAAAGTAGTTTCGGCATCGGGCAAATGACCGAGAAGACCAAGTTTAATGCTACCCGCGTTTATCAGCATCAGTTTGCCGTTGGTACAACGCTGCTGGCCGGACTGGGCTATTCGATTCCCGTATTTAAAAGACGGTCGGCCCTCAACATTGACTTCGACTACGAAACCGCCAGCCGACGCGGTGACGTAACGGGCATCGGCGAAAACCAGCCCTTTAGGAATAGCCACGTCAGCCTGAACATTGGTCTTGGGTTCTGAGCCGTTGTTTTACTGATCCGCGTGAATGATTTAAGCATAATCATCTGTCCAGGTAGCGTTAGTATAATGTATTTGTTTGGCAGTTAGCCAATTTTTTGTACGTTTATCTGAAATACCTCCTGATACTCGAAACAATCATTGGCTATTATGCGAAATTCACTACCAAAATGGGTTCTGTTTATGCTGCTGTGTCCTATTCTGACACTGGCTCAGAAAAAGGCGAAGGGACCCGCCGACAAACTGGATAAACTCAAAAACGAAGCGGTAGCGGCCATTGACGCCCGCAAAGATCAGGCACAGCAAATCAACGACATGCTGTTCAGCTTCTCAGAGCTGGGTTTCCAGGAAGAGGAATCCTTTACATACCTGACCAACCTGCTCGAAAAAGAAGGATTCACTGTCCAGAAAGGCGTAGCGGGCATTCCAACGGCCTGGATCGCTACGTGGGGGTCGGGCAAGCCGCTGATTGCCGTTGGCTCCGACATTGACTGCATTCCCAAAGCCAGCCAGAAACCCGGCGTTGCCTACAAAGACCCCATTGTGGAAGGGGCACCCGGCCACGGCGAAGGGCACAACTCCGGGCAGGCGCTGAACATTGTGGCCGTGCTGGCGGTGAAGCAGTTGATGGAGCGCGACAAAATTCCCGGTACGCTCATGCTGTGGCCCGGCGTAGCCGAAGAACTCGTGGGCACTAAAGCGTTTTACGTTCGCGATGGGTATTTCAAGAACGTGGATGCCTGCCTGTTCACTCACGTGGCCAACAATCTATCCGTGTCGTGGGGCGACAATGGCTACAACGGGCTTATATCGGTGAAATTTAATTTTGAAGGGCAGGCTGCCCATGCAGCCGGGGCACCGTGGCGCGGTCGATCCGCCCTGGACGCCGTCGAACTGATGAACATCGGCTGGAACTACCGGCGCGAACACCTCGAACTCACCCAACGCTCCCACTACGTTATCTCGGACGGGGGCGACCAGCCCAACGTAGTGCCGTCGAAAGCGGCCGTCTGGTACTATTTCCGCGAACGAACGTACCCAAAGATTAAAAAACTCTTTGAGACGGGCGTGAAAATTGCCGAGGGAGCCGCCCTGATGACCGACACCAAATTTACGTACGAGATTCTGGGGTCGGCCTGGCCGGTGCATACCAACAAGCCCATTGCCGCTGCCATGTATGACAACATCAAACGGGTGGGTTTGCCCACCTGGTCGGCCGAGGATCAACTGCTGGCACGGGCGTCGCAGATTGAGTTACAGGCGCCTAAAATAGAGGGACTGGCCGTAAAGTTAGACTCGATGGGAATGCCCGTTTCGTCGGCTCCGGTCGTGATGATGGGTGGGCAGGCCATGACACCACTGGGGGGTGGCTCCGACGACATCGCCGACATTTCGTGGTCGCTGCCAACGGTGGTGCTACGGTATCCGAGCAACATTCCGAACCTGCCCGGCCACCACTGGAGCAACGCCATTTCGATGGCCACGCCCATTGCGCATAAAGGCATTGTGGCGGGCGCAAAAGTAGAAGCCATGACCCTATTGGACATGCTGCTAAAACCCGAAATAATAAAAGATGCCTGGACGTACTACAAAGACGAACAGACCAAAGACATCAAGTATGAACCCTTAATTTCACCTAAAGAGCAACCGGCCATCTACCTGAATCAGAAGATTATGACCGAGTTCAAGCCTAAGCTGGAGAAGTTTTATTATAACCCAGCGAAGTATAAAACCTACCTGGAGCAGTTGGGTATTACGTATCCTACCCTACGCGACGATCAGCGGGCGGCTGTTAAAAAAGAACTGGACAAGGCGGCTGCCGCTAAAGTATCCTCTTCTTCGTCGCGGTAATTTGGGAACCATCTACCAAGCAAAAGCCCGATGGTCTCAACAGATCATCGGGCTTTTGCTTAAGAGCAACTATCACTTTCTACTGTGGGCGTGTCGTATTTCACGGGCCATGTTCATTAATCGTTTCCAGCACCGGGCTATTGCCTTTTTCTCGGCGGCTGCCTTAGGCCGGGCCGAAGTAGCGGACGCCCCAGACCTGGCTTTTACGTTGGTATTCCTGGCTAGCGTGACCGATCTGGTTGGTTTGTTGGCTTCCGATTTCGTGGACGCTGGAGACTCCGTAGTCCCTGTAGACGCATTACGTGCATTTCTTTGTTCAGGCTTTTCTCTATCGGCCAATGCATGGGATGCACACAAAATCCAGGTGCCCATTAATAGCCACCTTAATTCGCTCTTAAATAGATTAGTGCTCATAGGATAGTTCAGGTAAATAGGCACGGTGATACCAATCAACGATTCATGCCAACATAAATCAGTTAGCACAAATATAACGTCGATTAGTCCAATTTATCCAAAACCTGTCTGGGAAAATATGAGAATTCTTTCTTGGATACGCAGAGCATAAATCAGGCCATATTTTCTCACTATTCTGTCCGTTCGTTATCCCGAAAGCCGAACGCTCTGCGTGGGCCCGGCGGAAACTCTTATCTTTACGGCACCGTTTGCCATAGACTATGTTCGACACACTCCAGGATAAACTCAATAAGGCCATTAAAACCCTTAAAGGGCAG
>DATHAW010000069.1:0-8408 GCA_035296465.1 Spirosoma sp. | reverse complement strand
GGCCAGCGGGTGGTGGTCTTTCTGGAAAATCAGGGCATTCCCCAGGATACGTGGCAAACGATTCAGCAGGCTATCCGCCAGCAGATTGGGCCGTATGCGGTCGTAAGAGAAGCCATCACCGTACGGGAATTTATGGAAACCCCGACCGGTAAAATTGATCGTGCCAAGACTATCGCTCGATACCCTTAATTTTACGCCATTGCTAACCCGCCCCCGATGTCTTTTACCAACCTCCGGATTCGCTACCAGTCCGCCCGGTCGCTGCCCGCGCCCTACGCTTATTTTTACACGCTTACCGCCAGATCTGTTGGCAACGAGGTCAAGATTGACCTCGCAATCACGTATCCCGACCGCGACGATATCGATGATGATGAGCTGATTGCGGAGGGCTTCACGCGCGACGATGATTTCAAATGGTCGGGGCAGTTGCCAAACGCATGGCTACAGGCCCTGACGGACGTAGCCGACAAAACCCGGCTCCATCCACGCGATGAAGACCAGTTGGGCGAAGAGGATGAGTTCTGGGAACTGACGCTCAGTGATGGCAAGTCGGGGAAACCCGCCAACGCCGACGACTGGCAGTACCTGGTTCAGGAGTTAATTCAGGCGACCTACGAAGCAGACAAACGCGAACGGCCGTTTGAGCTGACGTTTCTGGACATCGACAATCGCGGAACAGTCCATGACCTGGTGCTGACAGCCTCGTTTGCCGACCGCATGGTTGTTGTACGGGATGCCGGCAATCCACGCGCTGGCTCCCGAACGCTGCCTTGGTCAACCCTCCAGCGGGTCATGAGCACCGTATACAGCGTTGATTTCGATCCCCAAAGCACCCTCGACCGGCGACCCAAAACAAGCGGGCAATGGCTTAACCTCGGCACCGACGACTGGTATGACCTTCGTCAGCAGCCTAAAGTCAGCCGTGTCCTGAAGGACCTGTAGCTGCAACAGCATTGGAGGTGCTGAGGGTCATATCGCCCGTTAATGGTTCTTAAAATAAGCGCGTATTACGGGCCAGACATTGACCATACGTCCGTCGATACGAATCCGCTAACCTGTACGCTGCTTTCCCGGCGCCATAGGCCCGCTTCGCTCAGTAGCCGCTGCCAGTCGGCAAGTTGCCGCGCTTCAATGCCTGCCGTAAGGACAAAAAACCGAATCATGGTCCACAGCAACGCCTGCTGCCACCAGACGGAAGTCTGGATAAAATCGGTGACGAGCAACAAACCATCGGCCTTTAGTGCACTGCGCAAACGGGGAATAAGCCGCGTCTGTAGGGTTTCCGTCGTGAACAGGTCCAGTACAAACGGGGTAATCAGCACGTCGAAATGCTCATCGGGACGTAGTGATCGCTCATCACCCAGCCGGAATTCGACCGTGCCCGGCAACGCCTGCTTCAGCATTCGGCGACTAGCCCCCGCCAGCATCCGGGCCGACGCTTCGAGAAACACGATACGAGCGGGCAGCCCATTCGTGAGCAGGGGTTCGAGCAGCCAGCCCGTTCCCCCGCCTACGATCAAAACAGATGCCCCCGGCGGTATCCGGTCCAGAAACACGGCCTGCGCCCGTTTCAGCCGGTGGCCGAACACCATAAAAACCAGGGCGTCGTAAACGGGCGCTATCCAGTCGAAATGGGTAGATGAAGCAGCCACAAACCGCGTCTGTTAATACGATTTACCCAATCAGGCAGCAACGCTGCCGCCTGACTGGGTTTGCTTGATAGCGACGGTTTCCCGGCTCTCACCCGCTACCGTGATAGTCTGGTCATGCACCGACAAGGTGATAGGCGCGTCCGAGAAGTTCTGCACCGTTACGTCCTCCTGGGTGGTAGTTATCTGCACCAGCGCCCCCCGGTACCGAATTTTGAACGCCAGCGACTGCCAGCCCGCCGGGCAATACGGCCGAAACGACAATCCCTCCGCCCGGACGCGCATCCCACCAAACCCCTGCACTACAGCCAGCCATGTGCCAGCCATGCTGGTGATATGGCAGCCATCCTCGGTATCATTGTTATAGTCGTCGAGGTCGAGACGGGCCGTGCGCAGGTACATCTCGTAAGCTTTGTCGACCAGCCCGAGTTTTGACGCCTGAATGGAGTGAACGCAGGGCGAGAGCGACGACTCATGCACCGTCATAGGCTCGTAGAAGTCGAAGTTTCGCCGGAGCGTGTCGGTGTCGAACTCATGCTCAAAGAAGTAGAGTCCCTGCAACACGTCGGCCTGTTTGATGAAGCACGACCGCAAAATCCGGTCCCAGGACCAGTGCTGATTAATAGGCCGCTGCCCCTTCGGAATGTCCGACACGGGCATCAGTTCCTTATCCAGGAACCCTTCCTGCTGCAGAAAAACACCCAATTCCTCATCTTGAGGCAGGTGCATATTGTCCATGATGTGCGTGGCCTTCTCGATCTCTTTCTTTTCCTGAAAATGAATGCGTTCACACAAGTCGGCGTATTTGTCGGGGGCCAGCGCCTTCACTTTCCTGACGGCTTCGATAGTGTAGCGCAGGGTCCAGGCGGCAATGTAGTTGGTATACCAGTTGTTGTTAACGTTGTTTTCGTACTCATTTGGCCCCGTCACACCCAGCATTACGTACTGCCCTTTGGCCGACGACCAGTTGACGCGCTGGCTCCAGAACCGGCTGATAGCAATGAGCACCTCCAGACCATAGTCGGCTAAGTACGGCTCGTCGCCAGTGTAGCGGACGTAATCAAAGATGGCGTAGGCGATGGCCCCATTGCGGTGGATTTCCTCGAAGGTGATCTCCCATTCGTTATGGCACTCCTCGCCATTCATCGTCACCATTGGATAGAGCGCGGCACCGGCTCGAAAACCCAGCTTCTGCGCATTCTCGATGGCTTTGCCTAGTTGCTTATAGCGATAGATCAGGAGGTTACGAGCCACTTTCTGATCGGCTGTGGCGAGGTAAAATGGCAGGCAGTACGCTTCGGTATCCCAGTAGGTGCTGCCGCCATACTTCTCGCCCGTAAAGCCCTTGGGCCCGATGTTAAGCCGTTCGTCTTCGCCGGTGTAGGTTTGGTTCAATTGAAATATATTGAACCGGATGCCCTGCTGAGCCGCAACATCACCCTCAATGACAATGTCGGCCATTTTCCACTTATCGGCCCAGGCCTGCTTCTGCTCAAACAGCATCTTGTCGAAGCCTTTCCGCGTAATGTGCTGAATGGACTGATGCGCTTTCTGAATGATGGTATCGGGGTCGTAATTGAGCGAGGAGAGATTTACCGCGTACTTATAAATTGCCGTTTCCTGTCCCTGCCGGCAGTCGAGCGAGATGCGGTTGGCCACGTACTTCTCATATTTGATGGGCTGCGACTGATAATCAACGTTCACACCATCCTGCTCGACCGACACGCACATACCCGTAGCGACGTGAAAGCCGGTTTTTCGGGTACGCAGTTCGATGTAGGCTTCGCCATACGCCGTTTCTTTCCGCACTTCATCCCAGAAGGTCTCATCGTAGTTAGCGTCGCGGTTGCGGATGGTCCCGTCGATATACGGGGTAATCGTGATCCTGGCGTCGAAATTAAGGGGCGTAATGGCGTAGCGTATGGCACCGGCCTCGTCGTCGACAATGGAACAGAATCGTTTGGCACTGACTTTCAACGATTTGCCGCTTTTCAGTGTTGCCACAAACTGGCGTTCGAGGTAGCCTTCCTGCATGTTCAGCACCCGCCTAAAATCGCGTACCTGGCACGTGTTGAGGTCGAGCGATTCGTAGTCAATGTCGATGTCAATACCAATCCAGTTGGCTGCGTTCAGGACTTTGGCGAAGTACTCAGGATATCCGTTTTTCCACCAGCCCACGCGGGTTTTGTCGGGGTAGTAAACCCCCGCTACGTAGTTACCGGGGAGGGTTTTGCCCGAGAATTTCTCTTCAAATGAACCCCGCCCCCCGTGCCGGCCATTGCCGAGGGACATTACGCTTTCGGTGACTTCATTGAACTCAGGGTGAAAGTCGGTTTCAACAATGCACCATGGGTCATGCTGCAGATAGTGTTTCATTTAAGGCGGTTAATGGTTGCGCGAATTTAACCCGAACATCGGGTTGTTCACGATTATTCTTTGTCGGGGGTAAGCACTATCGCCCAATAAATACGTTCCGCGTGTTCTTGTGAAAAGGCACTTGAAAGCCAAACATTTCCGTAAGATGCTGGCAGAAGGGTGAAACTCCGAGTCGAGAAGTAATCCACTTAGCTCGACTGAAGCCTGGTAGCATTCATTTCTCTCTTCACGCGCATGGCCTGATTCATGTGCCGTTCGGTATGAGCCACCAGCATCTGGAGCACGTCGCCGAGTCTGATTTTCAGCCAGCTTCCAAACAGGGTCGTAGTTTTCTCCCGGTTCCAGTCGAGGTAAACCGCTTTATCGAGCAGCGTATGGAGGGTTTTCTGAAGGTCCACAAACTGATCCATCACTTCTCTGGGATTTAAGTCGGCGAGTGGGCGGGGCCGGATAATTCCCGGACTGGGCACTTTGATTTTTACGGCCGGGTCAACGGTATACATCAGGACTTTACCTATCCAGTCCGATTCCAGCGTCTGATCCACGGGATTGGTTTGCACCAGGCCCAAGGCATCGACTTTGTGCTGGATGTTGCGGATATAAAACCGCTCGGCTAAGTTGAGGTGCTGAAGACACTCCATAATACTCCAGCGGTCGGGAGCCGGTTTCCAGCGGAGCTGCTCGTCGGACTGCATTCTGAACTCGTGTTCAACGGTATGTAGCACGGCCGACAGGCGTGTTTGCAGCGCCAGGGCAGTAGTTAGTTTCTCCATGAGTGAGATAAAAAATATGATGCGTATCAGACTCAAAATGGGTAAGCGTTACGTCGTCAACCGATTCCGGCAGACATGCTTCGCTGGCTCTTTTGTTCATACCGACGCCTGAGCCTGCGCAAACTGGTCAACGTCACGCTTTGAATCCAGGTCGATGGCTCCGGCCTCGAAAGGAACCTCCGTCAGGTCGTCCCGGTGTTTGACAATAACCCACTTCACGCTTTTGTCGCCTTCCAGTTGGAGCAGTTCAGCAATGTAGTCGCGGCTGAACAGGGCCGGCACGCTCACCTGTGTATCGTAGCGGCAGGCAACAATACCGGTGCCATTGTCCTGCCCAACTTCGAGCATGTGAATCAGCAAACCCACCGACACCATGGGCTGGTCGGTGTGCAGCACCAGTACGGCATCGATGTCCTTGTGAGTCAGGTAGAGTGCGGCCAAACCTGTTTTTAGCGACGATGCCTGCCCCGTTGGCCAACTGGGGTTATCGACCAGCGTAACAGGCAGTCCGGCCAGTTCAGGCACAATTTGCTCGCGGTTGGCGCCGAGCACCACCACAACCGGCCCCCGTTTTAGCGCCAGGGCGGTTTCGGTCACCCGGCGCATAAGCGACTGACCTTTGTAGGCTAAAAGCTGCTTTGGCTCACCACCCATTCGTGAGGAGTCGCCGGCGGCCAGTATAATTGTTCCAAGTTTCAAATGCTGACGTATCGTTAGGGTGTATGGGTTCCGGAGAGCAGGTTTTCCCTGTGCTTTAGTAGCTAAGGGCCTTGCTTAAACATACGCATAAATGCTCACAAACGCAAATACGCATGGCCCACTTCTGCCTCTTCAACAATCGGCATTTGGGTCGGGTTCTCCTCGTTGGAGAAACACATCGGGTGGATAGCCTACCTCCACTAGCGACAAGCCGTCGGCCGGAACGGCCCGCCCGGCCCGTTTGCGATCTTTCGCCTGGATGATCTGGTCAAACTCCGCTACGCTCAGCCCTCCCTGCCCCACCGCCAGCAGCGTTCCAACAATGGCCCGCACCATGCCCCGCAGAAACCGGTCGGCCCGGATGTGAAAGATCAGATCACCGGTGGGTTTTTCTTCCCAGTAAGCAAGGTCAATGCGGCAGTTGAATGTTCTGACATCGGTTTTAACTTTGCTGAAGCTTTTAAAATCACGATAACGCAGCAGGGATTCAGCCGCCTGGTTCATTCGGGATACATCTACCGGCCGCGTAAATACGTACGCCAGACCCTCGCGAAATGGGTCTTTCCGGCGGATGAGCTGGTACTGGTAATACCGGAAGAGGGCGGTAAAACGGGCATGGTCGTCGGAACGAACGGGAAAGCAGGCCTGCACGGCCACATCGCCGGGAATCAGGCTGTTCAGCGACTGGATGAGAGTTGGAGGCAGCAACCGTTCCGTTTCAAAGTGGGCAAACTGCTGTCCGGCATGAACACCGGCATCAGTCCGTCCGCTGCCAACCAGGGCTACAGGCTCCCGAAGTACCGTCGAGAGCGCGGTTTCTAGCACCTCCTGCACGCTTATACCATTAGGCTGCCGCTGCCAGCCATGATAGCGAGTACCCCGGTAGGCCAGTTGAAGAAAATAACGCATTGAACGGCAAAAATACGACTACCTACCAACCGACAAGCATCTAACTGTGGTAATTAATGCACTTGCCTTAACCTATCGCCGGGGCTATTTTTTGTTGGTAAAGCAAATTGAAATCAGTAAGATACATCAACCTATGTTGCGCTTGTTATGCTTACAAATCCTTAATTTGAATCATCATGTGAAACCGTTGGGCACCTTCGTAAGCAGGTTCAAACTTACCGATTGTCGATTGAGTGTACTCCTGACCTTTGTTGCGAATCCGAATCGCTAATGGCTTGTTAGTCGATAACTGACGAGCGCTGATTGTATACTTACCCAGTGGCACATCATCGGCATAATAACCATTGAGTTTTGTGATGAAGGTCTTACCAGTACTGCCATCGATTAACGGACCAACTGGCTTAAAGGTTAGCTCAATATCTGAAAACCTAGTCGCTTGTGTCCAGTTGTCGACTTCCGCTTGTCCACCATAATAGCCTTCGTCACCAAAGTTACCAGTACGCTTGCCGGACGTTTTTAGGCGCAGATTTTTAATGGCTCCCTTATCAGGGTCAAAAGCACCATCATCTTCAGTAAACAAAGGCAGTGTATATGTTTGGCCGTCATACCTGACTTTAGCGGTCCCACGAATGTAAAAGGAGCCAACCAGGGGTCCGGAGCGTAATTTTACCTTGTAAATGCCATTCGCATCCGTATAGCCCACAACATTGTTACTGTAGTTACCGGTATTATTGGCGGTAATTTCAGCTCCCTGAATCGGGTTTCCCAGTATGTCGACTACTTTGCCAGTGGCATAACCTGCTTGTAGATGATTAGGCGCAGAGGGTGTTACATCCTTCCCAGACTTTTCACAAGCTGTCAAATTCAATAGACAAACCAAAAAATAAAAATAGATACCTGGCTTCATGATGGTAGATTTGAGTTTGTAGTCACAAATCTGTCCATTCAGGCTCCGGTACGAAAACGATTTTGGATTGAACTGTGAAGTTTTGACTTTCAAATGCACAATTCGGCATATGAGGTGAAGAGTTACCCTGGGCCTTAGCTTCAATTATGGACAATTGCTAGTCTGGGATCAGCCGTTCATCAATCAAGCTTGATCCTGGAAATATTATCTGTTTTTAATTTATCAAGTAAGTTGTAACGATATGCATAAATCAGAATTTTAGTAGACACACCTTCCCGTATCTCTGACTATAAGTTGGATGGGTAATTACGTATCATAAAAGTACAATTTAGCTACTGAGCAGTAAATTGCAATTCCTCTACAATCGTTTTATAACTGATTTTATGTTAGGGAATTAAAGTCAGAAATCGATTAAGGTGCTTCTAGCGACATTTATAAGAATAAGTCAAAATCAAGGTAAATTATAGTTGATCTCAATCACGCGTTTACCTGCTGGGTCAGGTTTTCCTACCGATATCGATTCAATGTCTTTCCATTTTTCGGATACCACTTGCTTGACTGAGTCAACATCCGTTGATGATTTGCCATTTAGGATATAGGTAACCGTCCCTGTCGGATAGTCAAATAAATTAATTACCGTCTTCTCTACCCTAACTGTACCATCAGGGCTAACATAAGTTGGGCTAATATGATCGACAATATCAGCCTTTTGTGGCTTGATTTGGGTATATGATGGAAAAGGTTCCTTGGTCTTCTGAGTCTGTCCAAAGGCACTATGATTCAGCAGAATCAAGGTAAATACGCTTACCAACAAGAGGTAGCTTTTCATAATTTTAGGGATTTAAACCGTAAATCCTCAATCATTCGAATGGGTTTGCAAGACACCAATTTTCTTGTTTTATAAGTGGCTATTATGTTAAGTTATCCCATTGAAACTGATATGACGATTAATCTTAATCGGATAGCTTCAGGCCAATAGGAGCCTTTCTGTAACGTATCGTCACGGATTTGCTAGAAATTGATACCCCGCCCTACGTCCTTCTCAACTCATCCGGCATAGCTCTTGCTTACACTACTCTGGCGTGTCAAATAAGC
>DATHAW010000068.1:0-3232 GCA_035296465.1 Spirosoma sp. | reverse complement strand
AGGGCTCTGTAAATCTGTTCGACTGCTGCTTCTATGCGGTTCCAGCCCGGTTCGCTCCGCAAGTCGATACCGATCATAGGGCGATTGTTCTGGGCTAACAAGGTCAGGTAAGACAGTGCACCCAGGACTACCGCAGAGGTTGCCTCCGGGTCTATCCCTTCTACCGCCGAAAACTGGCTAACCAACTTAACTAATTCTTCATCATGGGCTTTCCAGGTTACATCGGCCAGTGCATCATGCTCCATTACGGTAGCTTTGAGCACCTCACGGGCTGCTTTGGAGGCCCGAAACTGGCGAAATACCTGTAGGCTCTGATTAGACCAGCGCCGTACTACCTCACTTTGATGGGGCGGATAAATCTGATCCATCAACAGGGGAGTATAGTGTGGAAACACCCGCCCCATGTGAACGTAATGGTCCAGAAGACCCTCAAGGCCTCCAAAATAACGGTAAATCAACACTTTGCTGACGCCTGCTTTCTCAGCTACGGCATTAACCCCCACGCCATCTATCCCTCGTTCGGTTAAGACGTACTCTAGTGCATCAATAATATGCTCAACGGTAGTTTCGCGATTTCGCTTTCTCTTTTCCATTTTGTTGGATTTGCGTTATAAAAGGTAACAGAGGTGACTTTTAACTAAATTAATAATCAAACAATATTTCTTAAGATTTCTTATTTGCCTAGTGCTTATATCATTAACTTATTATTTACATTTTTTGTTGTTAAAAGTTTAGTTTTTTCAACTTTATCCCATTAAGGCTTATACTTGTTTATTATATGTAAATAAGTAATACTACTCCCTTACATTTAAGAATTGTGAATTCAGATCAAAGAATTGACTGTTAGGCCCATACCGACGAATTATCTAGCGATAACTATTTCAGACGTATGATTTACTCTGGTTACGTAATCTTCTTAATCCAGATTTTGTGTTAAGTAAGCGTAACCAATTATTAACTATAGTAGCTAAACGCTTACTACTTATTAACGACGTTGATTGACTACCGTTATTTAGTAAGTAATTTTAACATTACTGTTTAGTGCGCTTTTTCACTCAAAATGTTAAGCTATTCATTCGCCTGACTCATCTGCTGAACGGTTGATTGCCTAATTGTGCTCTCCCGAGTGCGCCCGACACGCTTCATTTGCTCAAACAGACGCCGGCTTTCAAACATATTCCTGTGGTGATTCGAGTTCATCATAAAAACCCGAACGTACTAACCACTGTCCCGATCCGGCTTGTCAGGCTTAGGTGATAAAGGACGAGTTGAATTTACTTCTATTCGTCTGATAGCCGAGTCCGGTATGATGCTAGGTTGGTGGGTTAGGATGACTTAACCTAAATGCACTCCTGTTTAACTAACCAGGAGACAGTAGTATAAACCGCAGCGCATATTCTTTGAAAAACTGATACCTGATACGGTTACCATGCTAAATCTTAATCGCAGACTTTTTCTCAAACAACTGGGCTTTGGTGCCGCAGGAATCAGCATGGCCCAACCTGGCTGGGCCACTTCTGGCTGGGCCGCACCAGGCTGGGCCGCATTAGGCTGGAGCAATCCTGCACCGACCCGCTCGCTTAAACTGCCGCGTAGTTTACCCGCCAACCAGGGCGTAGCGTCGGGTGGTCTGCTGGATTTCGTGAGTGCCATTGAAAAAGCGAATCTGAACGTTCACAGCCTGATGGTACTTCGGCACGGGCAGGTTGTGGCCGAAGGCTGGTGGGCACCTTATGCGCCCCAGTTCAAGCATACGCTGTATTCACTTAGTAAAAGCTTCACGTCGACGGCCGTTGGTATGGCCGTTGCCGAAGGAAAACTAACGGTCGCCGACAAGGTTATTTCCTTTTTCAAGGCCGACCTACCCGCCACCATCAGCGACAATCTGGCGGCTATGCGGGTGAAGGACCTGCTGACCATGACGACCGGCCATGATAAAGAACCCACACCCAGTATGCGGGCGGACGGCAATAAGAACTGGATCAGGGTTTTTCTGGCTCATCCGGTCGACCACAAACCCGGAACCCATTTCGTCTACAACAGTGGCGCTACGTATATGCTCTCGGCTATCGTTCAGAAGCTTAGCGGTCAACCGGTGCTGGCTTACCTGAAACCCCGCCTGTTCGATCCATTAGGCATCGAAGGATCCGATTGGGAGGTTGACCCCAATGGCATTAATACAGGTGGCTGGGGTTTACGGATACGGACGGAAGATATTGCCAAGTTTGGACAGTTGTATCTTCAAAAAGGTGTCTGGAATGGTAAACGCCTGATCTCCGAAGCTTGGATTGCCGACGCCACCCGTAGTCAGGTGCAGTCGGCGGGTGGTAAGCGGAAAGCCGAAGAAAATGACTGGCTACAAGGCTATTGCTACCAGTTCTGGCGGTGCCGGCACGATACGTACCGGGGCGATGGCGCCTATGGGCAATATTGTATTGTGCTTCCCAACCAGGACGCTGTCGTAGCGATCACTTCGGAAACGTCGGACATGCAGGCCATCCTCGACGCCGTCTGGAACCACATTTTACCTGCCCTCCAGGGAGTAGGCCTGTCGGCCGACAAAGCGGCATCGGTCCCACTGACTCAAAAACTCAAAAGCCTGGCGCTGCCTATGCCGGTCAAGGAATCTGCCTCGCCCGTAGCTTCCAAAATCAGCGGAAAGACATATGCATTTGCCGACAACAGCCTAAAAGCCAAAAAGGCCTCGCTGACGTTCGGCAAAGACGGCTGCATTTTTAAACTACACGATGACCAGGGCGATCACCAGGTGACGTGTGGCCTAAACCGCTGGGTAGAAGGGGATACTACGTTCTCTACATTGCCGCTGAAGTTAGTCCAAACGCCCGTCCCCGGCGAGACCAAAACGCGCGTAGCTGGTAGCGGCACCTGGTCTGATGCCAACACGTTTATGATGACCTGGCGCTTCATTGAAACAGCTCACTACGAAACCGTTACCTGCCGGTTCGGTGCCGACACCATAGCCGTCGCGTTCGAGAGCAGCCTGTCTAAATTAACTAAAACTAACGATAAACGGCCGGTGCTGGAAGGTAAACTACAGCGTGAGGTGGTTGGGGTGAAGGGGTAGTGTAAATAAAGAGTGGCTTCTTACGGGTCTCTGGCAAACAACTTTATCAGTTCACCGAACATCAATTTGTATGAGGTCAATGTTCAGGTAGCCTAACGGCCAGTTGATTAGTGGTCTGTCTGAACTGGCTAAATTTACGGGCTTACC
>DATHAW010000067.1:0-6378 GCA_035296465.1 Spirosoma sp. | reverse complement strand
CTCCTATACGTAAACAAAAAGCCCCCACGCAATCGGAAGGCTTTTTGTTTACGTATAGGATGGACAAACGCCCAGACAAACGGTTATCTAGTTAGCAGTTAGTAGCCAGCTAAGTCTCCGGCAGTTGGCTAAAACCTGACTTGTTTACACGACCGTTAATTCATGATAAATTCCCGAATCGCTGGTGTTGGCCACTACTTGCCCGAGCGCGTTGTCACGAACGACGAAATAGCGCCCAATATGGGAGTGGACAGCGCCTGGATTGAAGAACGTACCGGTATCCGCGAACGGCGGTTCGCTAAAGCCGGTGAAGAAACCCCGGCGACGATGGGTGCCGTGGCGTCCCACATTGCTCTTGAGCGGGCAGGCATAACACCCAATGAAGTCGATTTTATTGTATTTGCAACGATGAGTGCCGATTACTTCGTACCCGGCTGTGGCGTCCTGCTTCAGCGCGAACTCGGCATTACTAGCCGAGAGATGGGAGCGCTCGACATCCGAAACCAGTGTTCGGGCTTCCTCTACGCCTTGTCGGTAGCCGACAAGTTCATTAAAACGGGCACGTATCGGAACATTCTGGTGGTGGGGGCCGAGCGGCAGTCGTGCAACCTGGATTTCTCGGCGCGCGGGCGCGACGTAGCGATGTTGTTTGCCGACGGTGCGGGGGCGGTGGTGTTGCAGCCAACGACCGAAGCGGGCCGGGGCATCCTGTCGACCCACCTCCACGCCGACGGCACCCACGCCGAGGAATTGTCGCTTATCAACCCCGGCAGCCACGGCAACTACCATTTCAAAAAATACAAACCCGAGTACCTGAATGCCGAAAATGATTTCATTTATCCAAACAACGGCCCTTTTGAGCCATCGTTCCTGTTTACAGGCGTGTTCAAAGGCTTTTTAGTGATTAAGAAAGCGTTCGAGAAATTTCCCGCTGTCATTTGCGAGGCCGTCTTGGCCAATAAACTGACCCTCGACGCCGTCGATCTGTTTGTGCTGCACCAGGCAAATGGACGCATCCTGGAGTATGTGCAGCGCAAAATGCACATACCCACTGAAAAACTCTGGAACAACATTCATCACTACGGCAACACAACCTCAGCTTCGGTGCCCATTGCCCTCAGCGAACTCTGGGAAGCGGGCAAAGTCCAGGAGGGAAGCCTGCTGTGTTTGGCAGCTTTTGGCAGTGGGTTCACCTGGGCGTCGGCCTTAGTCCGCTGGTAAACTTAGCCGCTGATTGAGAGAGTACGCTGGCAAATCTGTACTTTCGTCTTTTCACCCAAATAGCCCATTTTTCTCTTAGCCGTTCATTCTATGGAAGTTGGCGATGCATTTACCTACCGGTACCATTTCTCTCAGGCCGACGTTCAAACGTTTGCCGACCTGACCGGCGATAATAATCCGCTCCACCTCGATGCCGATTACGCGGCCACAACGCCCTTTAAGCGTCCCATTATGCATGGTATGCTGAGCGCCAGCGTATTTGCACGGGTGTTTGGCCGTAACTTCGGCGGCACGGGGGGCGTGCATCTGTCTCAGCTACTGGAGTTTGTCCGTCCCATGTACCCCGATACCGAGTACGATGCCAATTTTGAATGCAAAAGCATCGATACCCGGCGGCACACAGCCGAAATCAGCTGCACCGTAGTCGACCCCGCCACCGGCAAAGTTACCCTGCGCGGTTTAGGCGTAGTGTTTCATAAGGAAATTTTTGTGTAAGCCGTTAGGTCAGGATCAGCTTTACACACGCCACGCCAACGCCCAGCGCCAGCAAGTACCGCAGCGTCGGCACATTGAACCGGTGGCTCCCAAAATACCCGCCCAGCAGCCCACCCGCGAAGGCGGCCAAAATCCAGGTATAGAGCGACGGATCGGGTGAGTAGCCCTGGCTGAGCAATCCAAACAGCCCCGACAGAGAGTTGACAAAAATGAACAGGGCCGAGGTAGCAGCCACTTCCTTCAACCGCGCCCAGCGGAACAGCAGCATCAGCGGACTGAGAATAATGCCCCCGCCGATACCAATCATGCCCGACAGCAGCCCAATAATGCCTCCTGTAAATAACCCCCAGCCCAGCGGAACCGGCTTTGGCTCCTCTTCGCGGCCGCGCATCGTCCACACCAGCCTGACAATAACGAGCAGCAAACATCCGGCCAGCAGTTGCCGATAGAGCGTATCGCTCAAGGGAATTTTGGCCCCAATGAACGCCAACGGCACACTAGCCACCGCAAATGGCCAGAACTTCTCCCACCGAAAGTAGCCCGCCCGGTAAAACTGCCAGAACGAAACCGTCGAAACGAACAGGTTGAGCAGCAGCGCCGATGGTTTTAGTAGTACGGGCGCAACGCCAAACAAGGCCATGGTAGCCAGATAGCCGCTAGCCCCGCCATGCCCGACCGATGCGTATACGAAGCCAACAACGAACAGACAGGCAAGAAAAACGAACGGGTACTCCATAAGCAGGATAAATAGGTCGAGAGTTCTCAGTACGTTCCCACTGAAAGCATAACGAGGGTGCAGGCGTCGATGGGTTCGATGCCGTCCTGGCGTAACTGGCGGGCAAAAGCCGGGTTTTCGGCACCGGGGTTAAAAATAACGCGTCGGGGTTTCAGTTGCCGGATGTAGTCGTACAGATTGGATTGGTTGCGGGCACTCACGTACATGGTCACCGTGTCGATGTCCGACAGACTGGGTTGCCCCGTCCTGATCGGGTGTCCGTCAATGGTGCCCGCCCGCAGGCCCAGCAGTTCAATAGCATGACCACGTTGCAGCAGGCGATGCGCAGCCTGGTTGGCGTAGCGATCCTGCTTTTCGGTAGCACCGATCACCAGCGTCTTATTTTTTTGAGTAATGTCCATATAACCTGCTATCAATAACCCACCGGTAGAAAAGATGGTCTAACCGTAACAAGGCGGAAGTCAGCGCGGTTTCACCCTAAATAAGATACATTGTTTAACGTTTAGGACACAAAATTTATTTATTTCTCAAAAATTTTCTGGCGCATTTGTGCATTTATGGCCTAATTGAGAAAATTTTGCCTATATTAGTCTGATTATCATCCTATTTATTGCAATGGATTGCAACTATTTTGTTTTAACTTTGTTGAACTATCATTAAACAGAATCCTTCAAGTTCAGAACAATTAGTTTAAGAGCAAATCATATACGCATAACCATCCCGGACCATGATGGACAGGAAAAACCAAAGCTTTTGGCAGGAGAAGTGGGTACCGATTGTGTTTGAAGGTGTTGAAAACCCGCCCCAATATACGGTTTCCAATTACGGCCGTCTGCGCAGTTATCAGGCAGCGGCAAACCGGTCTCCGTCGACCAATACGACCGGGGGAACGCTGATAAAAGGGTCCGTTATTCAGGGGTATCGGTCGCTTAACATCAGAACTGCGGGAAAAACGCTGAATCGGTACGTGCATAAGTTGGTTGCCGAGTATTTCGTAGACCGCGAAACACCCGATCATGCGTTTGTGATTCACTTGGACCACGATAAACAAAACAACGTATACAACAATTTGCAATGGGCGACCAAAGCTCAGATGATTGAGCATAACCGGTTAAATCCCAACCTCAAAAACCGGCCGGCAACTCAGCGAACCCGCAACTATAAACTCACCGAGATTAAAGTTAAAATCATAAAGAAACTCCTGCGTAACGACAAGAACCGGCTCAAGATGATTGCCAAACAGTTTGGCATTACGCATACGCAGCTTAATCGTATCCGGTCGGGCGAAAACTGGAAACACGTAACGCTTGACGACGAACCTTACCGGGATTCAGTGGCCGGGTTTGTCAGTTCTGCCTTTTGAGTGATGTTTGAGACTGTAGGTACAGCCGGTTGGGATTCCCGACCGGCTGACTTGTTTTGGACCGGTTGTTGAGTGGCATCTAAGCCGGTACAATTAGCCGACCGGCTGGCCGGTCGATGGCTTTGGCAGGGATGACAAACGTAGTAGCAGATAAAACGACGTTCCCACATCCTCCGTCGTCTCGAACCAGATACTGCCGCCGGCATGTTCCACGCCCCGCTTGGCAATGGCCAGCCCCAGCCCCGAGCCACCCCGTTTGGTGCTGAAATTAGGCAGAAACACCTTCGTCCGAATCGCTTCGGGAATGCCCGAGCCATTGTCGTGAATTTCGAGCTGCACCTCGTCGTCCCTGATAAATAGCTTTAAATTAATGGACGGTTTCCGGCCGGGCGGCACCGACTGAATGGCGTTGATGAGCAGATTCGTCAGCACGCGCCCCAGGAGTTGCCGGTCGCCAATCACCCGCACCGGCCCGGTTGCAATTTCCCGCTGGAGCGTAATGCGGCTATCGTCGGCGTATAAATCGGCGGCTTTGTTCAGAACCCCGGTTATCTCGAACACGTCATTCCGGGGCACCGGCATCTTGGCAAAATCAGAGAACGACGTGGCTATGTCACTCAGGTTATCGATCTGATCCAGCAGGGAGTCAAAGGTTCGCTGAATAACCTGGCTTCGGGCCTCTTCATCACTTCCACCCCGGTTGACATCGGCACCGTTGCCAGTAGTGGGAAACGTCCGCTTAAGGTGTTGCAGGGTGAGCTTCATGGGCGTCAGTGGGTTCTTTATTTCGTGCGCCACCTGCTTGGCCATCTCGCGCCAGGCCGACTGTTTTTCGTTCCGGGTGAGGGCCCGTCTGCTTTCTTCCAGTTTAACGAGCATGCGGTTATACTCCCGGATCAGCAGCCCAATCTCATCGTCG
The DNA here is from genome assembly GCA_035296465.1 of Spirosoma sp. Taxonomy (GTDB): domain Bacteria; phylum Bacteroidota; class Bacteroidia; order Cytophagales; family Spirosomataceae; genus Spirosoma. Next base: position 1,644 of record DATHAW010000067.1, on the reverse strand, counting down.
GAGTGCCACGGTAGGGGGTCATTCGGCCGGTCGAGGTTCGTTTTCCTGATTTTCTGCGTCAGCAATCGCAGCGGTTTGGTCAGGACGTTCGATGCGAAGTAGGACAAGACCAGAAAGAACAGAAACAGAGCCGTGAAGATGCTCAGCGCGGGGGCAAAAACGTCGATGATCTGCCGGTCGAGTTCGGAGCGGGCGTAAAAATAAGGAATGCTGAGTATGCCCAGCAACCGGCCGTCATACGATTTGATACCGGCGTAAGCGGTTCGGTATTGCCGGTTACCCACTGATTCGTTGAGCAGAATCTGGTTCTCCCTGTCTTCCGCGATACGGATATACGCTTCCGGATTAATGCGGTTGGAGAGGTAGCCGCTCTCATATAGCAGCGGGTGCGTGGACGTGTAGAGCTGACCCTGCGTGTCGAACAGGTTAATGTCAATACCCGCATCGCGGGCCGTCCTGCTCAGTTCCTCATCCAGGGATGCCCTGCTGCGTTTTTTCCCCTGCAGGTGCTCATCCAGATACGTCAGAAAATTAGCCGCAATATTCCGGGTTTGGCTGATGTAAGCGTTTTCCTGATTGGCAACATTATTGGAACCGATGACACTGAGTATAATCACGATGACCAATAACAGGGGCAGAAAAAACGCAACGTTCAGCAGAATCTGAATACGGGTTGAGTAGTTGATACTAAACGGCGAAAAGCCGTAATCAAGGGCATTGGCGACAATGCCCAACACGACCGTCAGCACCAGCAGCAGGAACAGAAACGAGAAATTAGAGAAGATGCTCCGATATGGGTACTCGGCCGACGACACGATGACAAGGCGCCCGTCGCGGCCCCGCTGCGCTACGTGCTGGAACTCATTCGCCGACAGCCCTTCACCAAACAGAGCGGCACTGGCCAGCATCGGGGAGGGCATTTTTCGTTCGTAGTTGTACGTGCCCGTACTATACAGCAACCGGAGCGCTGATTGCACTGGCCTGTTCGCGCCAACCGGCGGTGCGGCTGCTGGATTGCCCGAACGCTCACGGCCGTAGACGGCGTAGCTGTGTTCACGGGCGTCAGGAATTTGACCGGACTGGCTATCGATCAGCAACTCCGGGAAACTGCTCGCGGGGCGCTCACTACGCAGTCGCAGGTCCAGCACAACGTACCCTGTTGTATCGCGCCGGACAGCAGCCGGAGCAGCCATAGTGGTTGGGCCGGGGCGGGGCACCGGCTGCTGAACAGCCACAAAACAGATGTATTGCTTCACAAACTGATTACCCTCTTCACGAACCAGATAAACCCCCGGATATTTCGTTTGAAAGGCGGGCCGGCGGTAGCGGTTCCCCAGGCTGACCAGGGTTGCGGCAGTCTGGTCCAGGCCCAGAGGCTGTCCATTGGCCCTGAATGACCAGACCCCGACATCATACTTATCAAGGTACTTATCCAGATATAACCCCTTAACCCGCTGCTTAATCAGCACCCGCATCAGCAGCGAATCGGTTTGCAGAGAACGGGAAATTTCGGCATCTCGGCTAATGGTTTGCCGGGCTTTACTGAGCAGAAACTCACCGAACTCGTCGTTCTGGGCCAGAAGCTGCCTGCCAAACGCGCGCTTATAGGCCAACTGTTTCCTGATTTCCTGATTATAAACGATG
>DATHAW010000066.1:0-4724 GCA_035296465.1 Spirosoma sp. | reverse complement strand
TCCAGCCCTGGCTACTGAGGAAAACGGCTACATCGAGATCGGTGACTATAGCCACATTTCAAGTGCCTGCCTAGCCGCTACGCTTAAAATCAGCATTGGAAACTATGTTTTCATTGCCGGTGGGGTAACCATTGTTGATACAGATTTTCATCCGCTCGACCCGGCGGCCCGGATTGCCGATACAATCGCCATCTCGCCGGTGGGCAACAAAGCCATGCGCCCCATGTTCGACTCTGCTCCCGTTATTATTGAAGATGACGTGTGGATCGGCTTTAACGCCACTATTCTCAAGGGGGTAACTATCGGAAAAGGCGCTGTGATTCAGCCGGGATCAGTGGTTCTTAAAGATGTACCTGCTGGCGCAGTCGTTTCGGGCAACCCAGCCCAAATTGAAGTTCTTGACTATGCATGAACACCTCGCTCAACCTGTTAGGGTAACCAGTTCCGGCGACTTGTTCATCGAAGGCGACTGGTTTCCCAATCCACTTCCAGCTAACATTTCGCTGGATGATATGGCTTATCCCGACACCTCATACTCGTTTACCACATTCTTCTCAGAAAAACCAGTTGGCTTTTCGCTGGGGTATGCGAGCGGTAACTATGGGCACGGTGTTTTTACAACGGGGAAAAATGGGGAGATCAACGTAGGAAAATTTGCGGTATTACAATGTACACGAATCATCTGTGACCTGTCGGTGACCATCAAAGATCACTGCATGTTTTCGTGGGGCTCGGTGATAACAGATAGCTGGCTAACGGCCAATACGTTATCACCGGATGTTCGCAGACAGATGCTTAAAGAGGCAGCCCACTCACCAACCCGGCATATTGAGTCTCCTGATCCACAGGCGGTACTAATCGAAGATAATGTCTGGGTAGGCTTCGAAGCGGTTATTCTGCCGGGGGTAACCATCGGGCAAGGAGCAATTATTGGCTGCAAAACAATCGTGACGGAAGACGTTCCTCCTTATGCCGTTGTCGTTGGCAATCCCGGCCGGGTTATCCGGTTTTTAGACCCAACCGACACCGAAGAAAACAGACAACAACTGATCAGCCAGCTACTGGGATAACTGGAGACCCGATAAATTTTATTTAGTCAGGAAAGACTGCTCAACAAAATGGAAAAATTGAGAATAGTTGTAGGCGGATTCTTAGGTTTATTTCCCACAGGTGGCGCTACCTGGGATTACATTCAATACCCTTTAGGGTTGAAACTGTTAGGTCACGATGTCTATTACATCGAAGACACGCAGCACTACCAGGTTTATCAATCATCAGGCGATGCCTGGGATGATTGCACATTCGGCGTTGAGTATCTGAAAAACGCCATGGCTGAGATTGGCATGGACGACCGGTGGGCCTATAGGGATGTAGCCTCTGGAAAAACATTCGGCATGACAGAGAGCAAGCTCAAAGAAGTATGCGAAACGGCCGATGTCTATATCAACGTATCTTCGTCAACCGTATGGCGGGATGAGTACCGGAAAATACCGGTCAAAATATTGATTGATACGGATCCCATGTTTACCCAGTATCAATATCACGAGCTACGGGAAGCTGGTGGTGCTGGGGCTGAGTATACAAAAGACTACATGCAGGGGCATGACCTCTTTTTCACCTTCGGGCTGAATATTGGCAAACCGGACTGCCGAATTCCCCAGTTTGAGTATAACTGGCTGACGACTAAAAAACCGATCTGTGTTGATTTCTGGGATCAGCCGCTTGCCAAACAGGCGAAATTTGGCTTCACCTCGATCATGAACTGGACAGAACGACCAGACTTCGTTTACGACAATGAGACCTGGGGCCAGAAGAACAAAGAGTTTAAAAAATTCTATCAGCTGCCAGCCACATCGAAACGGAAATTCGAAATCATTATTAACCGCCCAAAAGATGAAGCGACAGCCCAGTCAATGAATAATCTGGCGGCCCGCGGGTGGGATATTCTAAGCCCGGACCATCTGATTGCGGATAAGGAAAGCTATAAAAACTTCGTGCAGTCTTCTTTCGCCGAGTTCTCGGTAACCAAAGAAACGTATATCAAATCGAACAGTGGCTGGTTTTCTGGCCGGTCAGCGGTTTATCTGGCTTCTGGCAGACCAGTGCTTACGCAGGACACCCAATGGTCTAAATACATACCGGCGGGCGAAGGGTTATTGGCTATCAGTGATTTAGAGACAGCTGCACAAGCGGTAACAGAAGTTACAGCCAATTATGCCCGGCACTCCGCTGCCGCCCGAGAAATAGCCCGCGAATACTTTGACAGCGGCAAAGTATTGTCAGATATTCTTTCGCACGTGAATTAGCGAGAAGGTACGATCCAGATTTTCCTGAGACTAGAAAAACCTTCGTGTATTCACGAATTGAGAATGGCGACAATTGTTATTGGCTCCTATATGGTACGTTATCCATTGGGTGGCAATCTTTCCTGGGCTTTGCAATATCTGGTGGGCTTTAAAGAACTCGGACATGAGGTGTATGTAGTCGAAAAATATGCGTACCCAGACTCCTGTTATGACCCGGTAAAAGGCGTATTAAGCGATGACTGTTCGTATGGAGTCAAAGTAGTCTCAGACTTACTGGCCCGGTATGGCTTGGAAAACAACTGGTGTTTTGTCGAAAATGGCGAAATCTATCATGGTTTATCCAAACAGCAGGTTACCGATGTGTTCAAGCGTGCTGATGTTTATTTGGAATCAGGTGCCCATGGCGCCTGGAATGAGGAGTCAATGTGGGCGGGCACAAGGGTTTATATTGATGTTGATCCTGCTTTTACCCAGATCAGGCAATTTAATGACCTTCGTATAGGGCTTTCCTTACCTAAGTTCGACCATTACTACACCAATGGAATCAATATAGGAAAGGCAGGTAATACAATTCCTACAAATGGTATAAAGTGGCGGTACATTTTAAACCCAGTCAATAGCCATTTATTTAGTAGAGCGGCCCCACCCCAAAATGCGCCTTACTCCACTATTATGAACTGGAAATCATACAGTGAAGCTGTAGAACTCAATGGCATCAAATACGGGCATAAAGATATTGAATTTGAAAAGTTTAAGTACTTGCCTCAATTTGTCGATGTTCCATTAGAAATGGCAGTCACTTCACTACTTCCGCCAGACGAAAAAAAGATTAGGGAGTATGGGTGGCTAATAAAAAACGCACAGCAAGCCACTTTTTCATTCGACTCATTTCGAGACTATCTGTTAAGCTGTAGAGGGGAGTTTAGTGTGTGCAAGCATATGTATACCGCTACTAATTCGGGCTGGTTTAGCGATAAAAGTGCCGCCTATATGGCATGTGGCAGGCCCGTGGTAGTTCAGGAAACCGGGTTCAGTGCCTACTTGCCTGTAGGCATAGGACTCTTTGCGGTCAACAATATTGATGAAGCGAAAAATGCCATCGAAACAATCGAAGGTAACTACGAGTGGCATAGCGAAAAAGCATTCGATATAGCTCATGAATACCTGGCGGCCGACAAAGTGCTGAGCAAGCTTTTAGCCGAACTAGGCATATAGATTAACGCTGTGATAAAGAGCCCTTTAGTAAGTATCATTATCGACAATTACAATTATGGCCGCTTTCTGAAGGCTGCCATTGACAGTGCCCTTAACCAAACTTACCAGCCCGTAGAAGTAATTGTCGTTGATGATGGCTCAACCGATGACTCACCCCATATTATTGAGCAGTATGGTCAACGTATAACGGCCATCATTAAAGAGAATGAGGGGCAGGCCTCCGCCTTTAACGAAGGTTTTAGAGTTTGTACAGGTGAGGTAATCGTGTTTCTGGATTCAGATGATATGCTCCTGCCAACGGCCCTCGAGCAGGCTGTGGCCGGATTTGATTCGGCGCAAGTAGCCAAAGTCCACTGGCCTTTATGGCGTATTAATGGGGAGGGTCAACGAATTAACGGGATAGAACCGACTCATTCGTTAGCCGAAGGCAATCTGCGGGATCAGCTTGTGCAGCAGGGTCCTGCTTACTTCTGCGGTACGTTATATGGCTCACCCACGAGCGGCAATGCCTGGTCACGTCGGTTTCTCGAACAGGTTTTCCCCTTACCCGAAGCCCATTTCAAAACAGGCGGTGGCGACTTTTACATGTTTGTAATAGCGCCCGTATATGGCCAGGTCCGACGGTTGACTGAGCCACAGGGATATTACCGGGTTCATGGTAACAACGATACGCTGAAATCACTTGAGGCCTACATGCAGCTTTTCTTTGGTTGGTTTGATCAGGCAAGTATAGCGCTGAGGCATCACCTATCAGTAACAGGAATTGAGGTTGACGTAACCACATGGAAAAGAGATTCATGGTATCATAAAATTTACACTTCCTTACAGGAAATCGACGCTATAGTTCCACCCAAAGCAAGCTTTATGCTAGTAGATGACAACAATTGGGGGACTGGCAATCTGATAGCAGGTCGGCATCGGGTTCAACTTATGGAACAAAATAGTCAGTATTGGGGGCCGCCTGTAGATGATGCTATGGCTATCAGCGAAATAGAGAACCAATCTAAAAGCGGTGTCAAATTTTTCTTTCTGACTTGGCCAACTTTTTGGTGGATAGACCATTACGCTAAACTGTTCCGCTACCTAACGCTGAATTACAAATGTGTAATTACCAATGAACGATTGATTGGATTCGATTTAAGACAAAAGCAGTAAATAATTAAGTATTCTGGCCGATATACAGAGTTATGGCCTTAATTACTA
>DATHAW010000065.1:0-3665 GCA_035296465.1 Spirosoma sp. | reverse complement strand
GATGTTTCCACCCCACACCTTCGATCTGAAAAAGCGAAAACGAGAGGAGCAGTCAACGGAACCCTGACAGCAGAGCGCCACACGGCAACGGAGAAAGTTTCCGTGCAAAAGCCGAACGAAACTTTCCCCGGCTGTCACGAGTTAGTTAGCGCTATACTCAAATGCTCAACCTCAGTTAATGGTTAACCGCACGGCATCCGTTCTTCTCCTGCTTTTTTCATTAACCAGCACTGCCCAGCCGTACCAAAATGTGGTTCGACACCGGCCGGTATTCTGGTCAGAAATGGGTTTGGTCTACCGGACGGCGGGCAGATGGAGCGTCCAGCTCGATCACCAGTACCGGCGGCAGGCCGAAGACAATGCTGGCCGCGACCTGAATATCTTTCGCTACCCTCTGCAACAGGTGTTCCGCCCCTGGATCAGCTACCAGGTCTCGAAGCCCGTGCGGCTGTCGCTGTCGCCCATCGGGTTGTGGTGGACGTGGAACCGCCCCAGTGATTTTCAGCCAACGACGTTTTTTCAGGAAGTCCGCGTTATTCCCCAACTCCAGATCACCAAGCCTGCTGGTCAGGGCGAATTCATCACCCGCTTTCGCACCGAACTCCGCTGGCCCTCCCGCACCGACACGCTGGCCACAACCTACGTTTTTTTGTCCGACGGCGAAACGCAGCCGCTGCAGGCCGACCGGTTCAACGTCCGCCTACGGGCAATGGCCCGCTGGATTAGGCCCCTCGGCGGCAAAAACTCGGGCTGGTACACCCACCTGAGTATTGAGCCAATGGCAGTGGTGTCCAGATCGGTCCGACGATTCGACCAAACCCGGACATACGCTGCGCTGGGACGACGACTCCGGGAAAACCTTCGGGCAGAATTGGGGTATCTGAATCAGTTTTCTGTTCAGACGAATGAAGTGGAAAGGCTGCGCAACTTCCGGCTCAACCACGCCCTGCATGTATTCCTGTATCTTGAGAATCGACTAAGTTCAAAGGCCGGAACGGACTCGGGACCGGAGTAACCGTTTTGTTACGCATAAAAAAGCCGCTGCATTTATGAGCAGCGGCTTTTTTATGCGTAACAAAACGATGTTATTCCACTTTTTTATACTGCTGAATTATCTTGTACAAGGCCTTTTGCTTTTCCAGTTCTGGAAAGAACTCAAATAACTGAACGTGACCGTCGTAGTCGAGTGACAGGGCCGCTTCCAGTTGAATCAGCGATTCACGGTAGTGCCCGGCATGAATTAGATAGACCACTGAGCGGTAATACAGATCCGCTTCCGTCGGCAGATCGTTGATACCCATCTGAACGATGTCGTTGGCCCGCGAGAAATCACCCTGGTCGAACGGCACAAGTGACCAGGTTAGGTAAACGTCCGGGTTGTCGGCATCCACTTCAGCGGCCTTCTCAAACGCTTCGATGCTTGACAGGACGTTGCCCATCTTATACTCCGTTTCGGCTAGCGCTAAGTAATATTCACCGTTCTGATCGTCTAGCTTAACAGCTTTTTGCAGAAACGGTAAGGCTTCGGGCCACTTGCCGGATTCGCTCAGGCAAACCCCGATACCATACCAGGCTTCGTCCCACAGAGCATCCAGTTTGATTGCCGCACGGTACTCCTTAATGGCTTCGGGCAATCGATCCTGCTTTTCTAGACTGGCTCCAAGGTGACAGAACGTATCGGCCGTTGGCTCTTCATACTTTAGTGTCTCACGGTAGCAGCCTTCGGCCTTCTCAAAAAGCCCAAGATTCATGTACGTATTGCCTAAATTGAAATGCGCTGACGCAAAATCAGGTTTGATAATTACGGCATAATCATAGGCTTCGGCAGCTTCAGCGTAGCGGGTCAGTTTGCTGTAGGCGATACCGATGTTGTACCAGGCATTATAGGAATACGGATCGGTGTCAATCAGTTGCTGGTAGTAGGACAGGCTATTTTCCAGTTCGCCCGTTACGTCTAAACAGAACGCCAGTTCATAGAGCGCATTTTCATTGTTGATATTCAGCGCAATGGATTTTTTATACTGTGTGATGGCCTCGCTGTATTTACCCCAGTTTTGATAACTCTGCCCCAACTGAAACAGGATATCATCTTTATCATCGGCGCGGTCGAGCAGTTCGCTCAGCACCTGAACCGATTCCTCGTAGCGGCCGGCCATATTCAGCACTGAGCCCTGCATAAACGGTACATCGAGGTCGCCAGGGTTAAATAAGGAGGCTTGTTCCAGTAGCTCCATCGACTCGTCGAATCGTTGGTAATTAGCCAGGATCTGGGCTTTATCGAGCATAAGCTCCAGTGCATAGGGGAAGTTTTCCAGGCCTGCTTCGGCGGCTTTCAGCGCCTTGTCCAAATCACCGTGGTTGAGGTAATGTTCAACCATCTGCTCGTAGACATCCAAGTCGAAAAACTGACTTTGTTGCTGGTCCAGCATCTGCTCAAAACGCCGGATTGATTCTTTTATATCGCCTTCTCGTTCTTCGAACTCTTGCTCCATGCTATTGCCTCTCTAAAAAAAGTGGGGGCGGATAGGGGCCGCGCCAAGGGTGCGGTTTATCCTTTGGCCCATCAATATAAACCCAAATAAACAAAACGCCAAGCGGTGGCCCAAAAAGTTACGCACCGTTTGGTGACTTGTCAAACGCTCTTGCCACCCGGCTAAGGGTCTCGTTCAGGGGTCGGTACTGAAAATCAGTCACCTGCTCAATCCGCTCCCCATTGAATCGATATTGCGCACTCGCCGACCGGGCTGTTTCGCGGGTGATAAGCGGTGCCTTACCCGTTAGCCACGATCGCACGGCTTCAATTGGCCATAGTAGCCGGGTCAGCAGGGGCGGCACCCGAATAGTGGGCGGCCGTTTGCCTAATGCGGTTGCTATCTGTTCTAACAAGGCGCGGTACGTAATGGTGCCCCCGTTCAGAATGTAGCGCTGGGCTGCCAAATCCGACTGCATGAGTTGGTAGAGTGAATCAGCCACATCGAGCACATCAACATAGTTCACCAGCCCATCCGTATAAAAAGGCCGCTCGTCATAGACGTACTTAATGAGTTGCAGACTGCTGCGGCTCCAGTCGCCTGCACCCAGCACACCGGTCGGATTCACCATCACGGCGTTTAATCCTTCGGCCACCCCGCGCCATACTTCCAGTTCTGCGCGGTACTTACTTTTAGCGTAGTTGGAGTTCAGGGGCGACTCTTCCCACTTCTGGTCTTCAGTAATCAGGTTTGATTCGCCCAGCGTGCCTCCTTTAGCCACGGGCTTTCCCAGCGCAGCCACTGAACTGACGTAACCCAGTTTTCGAACGCCCGCTTTCAGGCAAACGTTAACTACGTTGGCAGTTCCTTCTACGTTTACCTTCTCCATTGGGTCACGGTCTTTCGGCACAAAGGATACAATGGCAGCGGCATGAATCACGTCTATCCCATTGGTAATGGCCGCTTCGAGCGACGGAATATCGAGGATGTTCCCTACGTGCCAGGTTATTTGGTCAGCCACGTCGGCCAGCATCCCGTAACCGCTCTCTTCGCGATGCAGCACTGCCACCCGGTGGCCGTTGTCAAGATACGTTCGGGCAATGTGCGAACCAATAAAGCCAGTTGCCCCGGTAATCAGGACGGCATTACGCGTGGATAATCTCATGCAGCATTCATTCAATGGCAAAACAGCCG
>DATHAW010000064.1:0-4527 GCA_035296465.1 Spirosoma sp. | reverse complement strand
ACCCAATTAAGTTTTCGATGGTGATTCCCAAATCACCGGTTCGCTTGCGGGCGTCGGCAATAGTACCGCCATTTTTGAGAAATTCCTGGAGCGTATCGATCCATATTTCAACCGAACGAAAGCCTGCTTTCGAGGCCGCTTCGAGTTCCTTCACGAAGCCCAGTTTTTGGCCCCGGATGGTACTCATGTTCAGACAAAGCGTGAAGGGCGACGGGGCTGGGGCCAATTGTGCGGACTGGGGAAGCACGGACGCCCCGACTGCAGCAGTCAGGGCAGTTAGGGTTTGACGACGGGTAAAGGACATAGGTCAGGGTTATTGTGCAGGGCCGTTACCAAACCAGGATACCGTAGCGCTTCAGGCCGTTGGCAACGTTTTCGCAGGCGAAACTACACTATTTACGGTACTACAGCAATGGATCGTTTACCTGCGTATCGAACACCCCCGTCTGAACCCGGCCATTCCGTTTTACCTGCACCCAAATCCGGTAATGTCCGGCTCCCGGAAACGCATAGGGGAACTGCACCATGTTGTTTACGGTCATGGTGTGGTTCATACCGGGCATACCAGCCGCCAGCAACCGGGTTTTCTCGGCTTCTGACACGGTTTTGATTCGGGCTACGTAGCGGTCGATGCTGTCGCGGAATCGGTTGGCATCGGGGTACTGAAACGTTCGGGCCGTATCGGCCAGACGACCGGTAAATGAGGTCTCAGCAGCCATCGAATACGTTCCTACCGGGTGCAGGTGAATGTACACGGTTCCGTCCGAACGCAGGATGACGGCATGCCCCCCCATGCCGAGGTATGGCTCCAGCGCAGCGGCTTTACCCAGGGAATCGGCCACGGCGAATTTGAGGGTGTAGAGCCTGCCGGATTCCAGTGCTCCCGGCGGCTTGTCCATCCAGAGCATGGAAGAACCATCGGCCAGTTTCATGCTGGCACTCGGCTTGCCACACACAACCATGTCGTTGTCCAGGTGGGGAACGTTTTCAGCACCTGCCTTTATGCCCATGGGCTGGGTAGTCAGCCAGCTATCGTCAACATCAGAAGGAGCATACGGTGAGGGGGGAGGACCCGACTTGCCGGTAATGACAACGGTATCGGTCATTGTTTCGGCAAACCCGGAGCGAAACACAATGTCGGAGTACAGAAGATACCGGCCGGCCGGTAGTGGCGGAAGGGTAGCATCGTAGGTCAGCGTATCGCGTCGGTTAGGATGCAGGTGAGCAAATGCATCCAGCCCCGGTAACCTGACCAGAAAGGTGTGCATCAGTTTACCATGATCGGGAATGACAAAACTCATCAGCCGCCGTTGCTGGGGCGTACTTCGCCGACGTCCACCGACAGATGCTCCCCCAAAGCCAGTTGTGTCAATCTGAATGGTCAGTTGAGGCCCCGCCACCTTGCCTGTTAGGCCAGATGCGCTGCCGACCGATGCATTCATGCGGAGGGGCCTGTACAGTTGTTCAGTACGGTACTGCTCGGCCGAACTGTTCCACCACGTCCGCCAGCCCGTCAGCAGCAGCGCCAGCACCACTGCCCCAGCGCCCATACCCACTAATCTGCGTCGGCCAAGTGTTGCCGAAACCAGCTGGCCAGGTTTACTGATGCCATCGGCGTTGCTAGCTCCGATAATGGTAATCATCATGATTACTAGCAGCAGGCCCATCAACGCCAGACCGACCCCCGTTCCTTCGGGCATGGTGCGCACCGCCGTAGCTACTGACATCACCGGCACCACTACGCTTTGCTGCCCATCCGGGCCATTGATAGTCAGCTCGATGCTCGACGAACCGGCATCCATCAGCCACAGATCACCCTCAAAACGGCCGGTGCCCGAAGGGGTCAGCTCATCATGCGTGGGTGCACCTTTGTTGCCGGAGCGGAAGAAAATGGGGCGGGCACCAACACTACTGGCGCGTCCCTGCTGGACAAACACGGTGACTTTAGCTGTTCCGGGTACTACGTCGGGGGGCTGAATGCTCACCAGAAGTCCATACTTCCCTACTTGTTTCTGCACGATCACCCCCGAACTACCGACGTGGCCATCGCATGGCGACAGCGTAAAGAAGTGAAAGAGCGAAATAAAAAGCACCAGCCCTCCGGCCCGATACCAACCTGATTTTATTGATGATTTCAACGTCTTTATGTAAGGTTTCATAAAATATTCATACCGCTCTTTCACGCTATCACACGCTACTTACCGTACTACCCGTTTCATCCAGTTTCCCCAGAGCAGACCCACGCGGGCCGAGAGAAAAGCATAGACGAGCGCCTTACCAAAACCAATGGCAAACTCGCCCGCCGACTGGAGATTCCAGGGCGCGAAAGCGTAGCGGTACTGCCATTCTGGTGGGCTGTCGTAGGTCCACGAACTGGACATAAAAAACCAATTCCGGGCCAAAGGCGATGTATGCAGGAATCCACCAAAGGGCCACTGAACAGCCAGCAGGACAAGCATAAACGCAATGGCCAGCAGTCCCGCCAGCAACCAGTCGTTGAGCCGACGTACCGGCGCATTAGCCAGACTGGCCGATTTGTTAATTCGGCTTCCATCAAAGCGGTGCATCAGCAGGTCCAGCACAAAACCCGGAATGACCAGCAGCAGCGGAAAAACGAACGCCTGGTAGTGGGTAATGGGATTGAGCACGGGACCAAGCCGGGGCTGAGCCGGAAACAGGGGCAATATCCAGCTCGGTACGGCCATAAACAGCATATACAGCATGGCTATGGTGGTGATGGGCCAGCGCAGCAGCGAGGCCCGCCCAACAGCCAGCAGGTAGAATGGCAGAATGATGGCCCCAACCGTGTAATAGGACGAATTATGCGACCGATAGCGAACCATCGACTCAGCAACCATTGTAAATAACATGCAGAGCAGCAGCCCGGCCGAAATAGCAAACAGCCACTTGAGACGAGCGGCCTGACGGCTATTATTTGTATGTGACGACACGACCTGCTCCCGGTAGCGGTTCTGCAACGATAAAACCCCAACCATGGCGCCAAACTGTAGGGTCATTATACCAATGGCCAGTATGGTATGGGGGGGCGTTAGAATCTGGACGTCCAGGCCATAGGTGTTATGCCACCAGTCGTCGAAGGGGGCCGATGTAAGCATGGCCAGTGCTCCCCACACGGAGAACATAGCGCCTAAAGGCCCGTAGAAAACACCCCAGAACGGCACTGCTTCGGCCCGGCCAGGATGGTTCCGGCGTATTGTCATGTTCAAAATCTGGTAGGCTGAAAACAGGCCCGACACCAGCGCACCGACATAGATGACGACGTGGGGAGGGGCCAGCAGTCCATCGCGACCGATGCTCATGTGCCACATAATATCCCAGAGCAGCCCCATCACGACGCAGAGCGAGGAGAAAACGACGGCATAGATATAAGTTGGAATCGAACCTGTACGAGTAGACAATCCCGCCCACTCAGCGGAGCGAATATCAGCCTGTTGCTGAGCAGACTCAGGCGGAGAAAAAATAGTCGATTGCATGGAAATAAATTTTTAAACGATTCGGATCGCTGAAGCGGGTGAAGATACAAAAAGGTTATATAATCTGATTCTCAATGTGTATGAATGGTAGTGAATTCAGGATGAAACGATTATAAGCCTGTCTAAACCGACGAAGGCAACCGAAGATACTATTTAAATCGTATCAACCGTTTTTGAGCCAACGGGACATCAGAAGCAGTAACTTTCGGCGTTATTTGTTGTAGTAACACGCTTCTACTCATTACTTCGACCAATGCAGTACGTATCAACCATTCGACGAAACCGGGCCGTTCAGGCACTAAGCATTATGCTGGGCATCAGCCTATCTGTGAGTGCGTGCATACCTGATTTTCTGGTGTCGAATCCAGACTGGGTGGTTATCGAAGCTGGGGATCACGAATCGTTACCTAAGCGCAAAGCCGGCATACTGTTCAGCCCCACCGAAGTGGCGGCAACGGTCACCTTCGATAGCTCATGCATTTACGACGTTGGCCCGGCAGACCAGCAGAACTGGAACAAAGTAATTGGTTTAGGCTTCGTCGGATCAAAGGATCAGGACGTAACGGTGGGAACTCCCCCGCACCAGATCGACGGTGCACGGGTCGGCTGGCGCTGGAACCAACAAACTGGCCGCATAGATTTGGGCGCTTACACGTACGTAGAAGGCAATCGAATTGATTTCAAAGTAGGTGAAATTGCGTTGAACACACCTACAAGGCTGGTTATCAAGATTGACTACAATAGGAAGCTTTATCAAATCCTCGGCGGCAAACCTATTCCGTTTACGCATAACAAAACGTTCGCATACAAAACAGGTCTTTACTTCGGTGGCAGCCAACCAGCCCCCCACCGGATGCGGGTGAAAATTGTGGAAGATTAGTAACCATTACGAGCTTAGCTGCCAAATGCCGTAAACACTCACGCTCAGGATAGCCACAATACTGAGCCAGAGCCATACATCATAAGCCATTGTTGGTTTCAGGCTGGCGGGCAACTGCCGATAGCGGAACTGCAGGGCGGCCCAGACCACAAC
>DATHAW010000063.1:0-4966 GCA_035296465.1 Spirosoma sp. | reverse complement strand
TCCTAACTTGTTCCACACCTGTTGGGGGGTTAACTGCCCGGTTGAGAAATACGGCACCACTGTTCGGACATCGGCTTCCACGCCCAGTTTTTCAAACAGCTGGCTGATTAAGGCGAAGTTATGAAACTCCCCGTCGGGCAGAAAAAACTCATCATCGAGTAGCCCACCCCATCCATAAGTACCAAAACCAATTGCCTGTTTCACTTGCAGAAATGGCAGGAGAAAGTGCATTGGGGCGCTCGAAAACCGTATGTCGATCGAGTAGTCATAGACCTTATTGCGCAGTTGGGCAATAGCAGCACGGGCAGTTTGACCAAATACACGCCACTTTTGGGCCATTGTCGAAGCCCGCCGGTTGGTGCTGGGGTGGTCTACATGCACCACCCGACGCACGTAAGGATTGTCGGCCCAGATCGGATCACACCAGGAACCGGCCACCACATCGATCTGTGCACCTGGGTAACGTTGATGAATCAACGGAAACATATAGGATAGAATCAGGGCGTCGCCTAAGTGCCCCGATGTCAATATCAGCACAGTCGGCGGAAGCGTAACGGGCGTTTTTTGACCTTTACGCGCGAAGCCGGCGTACGTATCCACCACTAAATCGAGTGCTCGTAGCGGATAGGCTACACGACGTGGGGCGCAGTATTTCCGCGATTTACCAATCACTGGTTATTAATTTTCTCGTAAATCATGACCTGATTCGATGCTACTTTCGAGAAGCCCCGCACATCGTCGCCCGTCCAGGCATTGTTCATCTCACCATACGAGCCAAAAGCCGCCGACATCAGATCGTGTTCCGACTCAATTCCCAGCACCTGGAAACGATAAGGGGCCAGCAAGACATGAACCTTACCCGATACGTGACTTTGGGTGTCGGTCAGAAACGTTTCGATATTGCGCATAACAGGGTCCATAAATTGTCCTTCGTGGAGCATGGTGCCATACCAGTTTGCCAGCTGATCTTTCCAGTATAACTGCCATTTAGCCAGCACGTGCTTTTCGAGTGTATGGTGTGCTTTGAGCAAAATCAGCGGGGCCGGAGCCTCAAACCCAACCCGGCCTTTAATGCCAATGATTGTGTCGCCAACGTGAATGTCACGCCCAATGCCAAAGGGACCAGCCAGTTCGGTCAGCCGACGAATCGCATCGACGGGGTTAGCAAAGGTTTCGTTGCTATGCTGTGGCGATGAATTCGACGACATTGCTATTGCCTTAATCTCGCCGTATTTAAACGTGAGCGTAATGGTTTCCGGTTCGGATTTCGTCACTTGGGTAGGCCAGGCCGACTCGGGCAGGAACTGATCTGAGGTTAGCGTTTCTTTACCACCAACCGACGTGCCCCACAGTCCCTTGTTAATGGAATAAGCGGCTTTGTGCCACTCCTGCTCCACGCCTTTACCCTTTAGGTACTCAATTTCGGCCTCGCGGGAGAGCTTAAGGTCGCGGATGGGGGTAATGATTTGGGCATCGGGAGCAATGATCCGAAAGGCCATATCGAACCGGACCTGATCGTTGCCCGCGCCGGTGCTGCCGTGTGCTATAGCACTCGCCCCAATTTGGCGGGCGTACTCGGCCGCTGCGATGGCCTGAAAGATCCGTTCAGCACTCACACAAAGCGGGTACGTATTGTTTTTCAGCACATTACCAAACACCAGAAACTTCAGGCATTGCTGATAGTAATCGTTTGTTTTGGCAATGGTAACGTGCGATTTGACCCCTAGTGAATAAGCCCGTTCTTCAATAGCGACCAGTTCGGCATCCGAGAAGCCACCCGTATCGACCAGCACCGAGTGAACCTCCATGCCCCGGTCTTCGGATAAATATTTGACACAGAAGGAGGTGTCGAGACCTCCACTGAAAGCAAGAACTACTTTTTGAGACATTGGCTAGCCCCTAACATCCGGTTTTGTTGGTCCGGCATTGGGATAATTTTGACGGGGCAAATATCGCGTATCCAGCGTTACGTTGGTTCATTTTCACAACAACACCAGCAAACTCCCCGGCAGCACCCGCACATCTGCCCGGCCGGATAACAAGGTCATCGGCTCACCGTCGACATGGATCAGCAGCGGAAGCGGGCCATCAGTCTGCACCGTTGCTTTCGTAATCGACCGCCCGTGCCAGTAGGACGATCGATTGATGTTTTTGTTGAACAGCCGCCACGCCAGCATCCCCCCTGCCTGCATGGGAAACGGTCGCATCTCGCACTGCTCCAGGAGGCCATCGGCAATATTGGCGGTTGGGGCCATCCAGGCGTTGTTGCCAAATTGGCCAGCATTAGCAAAAGTCAGCGAAAACAATTCTTTCTCCTCCCCATTGAGCAGGTACCGCCCGGGCCGGTACGCCCATAAAGCCCTCATGGCCGTGCGGACGTACGTTGACAAGCCACGCACGGGCTGCTGCGCAAAGGCGTGCGCTACGTAGGCCTCAAAGCCTAACCCGGCCGTGCAGAAAAACGGATGCTCATTGATCTCAGCACTGTCGATCACAACCGGGCGACCTGTCAAGGCCCGTTCGATGGCTTTCACCGGATTGAGCGGAATGCCCAGATGGCGGGCCAGACCATTGCCCGAACCGACAGGCACTATACCTAGCGCCGTAGCCGACCGCCGGAGCGCCTGTGCTGTTTCGTTGATGGTGCCATCACCCCCAATGGCCAGCACACGGCTGGCACCACTGGCACTGGCCGCTGCGGCCAGTTCAGTAGCATGGCCTGGGTGCGTTGTCATAACGGCCTCCGCAGCATAGCCCAGGGCCTCGGCCCGGTGCAGAAACAGGTCGCGGAGGTGGGCTTTCTGCGTAACGGTGGTTGTGCCCGACAGGGGATTGATGATGGCCAGAATGGCCGAACGGGTAGTCACTCAGGAGAAAAAGACAAAGAGCAGAATGATAAAAACAACGATAAACACGTAGTACCAGCCATCCGAAAAAATGTAGAGCTTATACTCGTCATAAAATTTGCGAACCCGGCTCATGAACGTTGGTTTGCTCTAGCCTCATAAAAATAAATGGTTTGTGGCTGATAGTCTGTTATTCTTCCAGTCGCATTGGCTGAAGGAACAACAGAGTATAAAATCAAACTACGATGCCTGTCCGCCATTCACGGCTAAAACGTGGCCGTTAACAAAGGAAGCCTCGTCGGAGGCTAAATACAGGTAGGCGTAGGCAATGTCGGCTGGCTCGCCGATGCGCCGGGCCGGAATGGAGGCAATGGCACCATTTTTAACGTCGTCGGGCATCGCATCTGTCATGGGGGTGCGAATGTAGCCGGGTGCTACGGCGTTGGCCGTAATGCCCTTCGGCCCCAGCTCTTTTGCCCACGAGCGAACCATACCAATGATGCCCGCTTTGGCCGCTGCGTAATTCGTCTGGCCGAACGCACCATGTACCCCCACAATAGACGATGTACAAATGATACGTCCGTATTTCTGCTCGACCATGTAGGGCGCAACAACTTTAGTGCAGTTGAACACGCCCGTCAGATTTACGTCGATTACCTGCTGCCACTCGCTAAACGACATCTTTAGCAGGGTTTTATCACGGGTGATTCCAGCATTATTAATTAAAATGTCGATGCGGCCGTAACGCTCATGGATGTCGCGGGCTGCGGCTTCAATAGCCGGCACATCGGTGGTGCTTACGACCATAAACTCGCACCGAAATCCCTGATCGCGCAATGCCTGGGCGGTGACTTCGCCTTCCTCCAGCAAGTCCCAGATAATAACCGTAGCGCCTTCTCGGCAGAATACCTCGGCGGCACCCTGCCCTATGCCCCTGGCGGCCCCGGTTATGATGGCAACTTTGTCCTGTAGTCTCATCGTATTTATCAGTTAACACCCAGTCGTTAGTCAGGCGCAGTGAATTGCTTATTTAACACGAATAACGGCTTTGCCAATTACCCGGCGTTCTATCAGGTCGCGGAGGGCGTCGGGTGCTTCGGCCAGAGAATAGAGTTTATGGATATGCTGTTTGAGCTGCCCAGATGCTATCCAGGTCAGTATCTGCTTAAAATTCTGCTTACTCGTTTCTGGCTCCCGTTGCGCAAATGCTCCCCAGAACACTCCTACGATGGACGCCCCCTTGAGTAGAGCCAGATTAAGCGGGATACTGGGAATTTCGCCGGCCGCAAACCCAACAACTAAGTAGCGTCCTTTCCAGGCCAGTGACCGAATGGCGGGTTCGGCATAGCGATCGCCAACGGGATCATAGACAACGTCGACACCCCTGCCACCCGTTAAATCTTTGAGCCGGTCACGGAGGTTTTCTGTAGTGTAGTTAATTGTTTCGGCGGCTCCCATCGCGCGGCAAACGGCCAGCTTCTCATCGGTCGATGCAGCCGCAATAACCCGGGCACCCATCAGAACGCCCAACTGCACGGCCGCCAGCCCCACGCCCCCGGCGGCTCCCAGCACCAGCAGCGTTTCCGGTCCCGCTTCAGTCCCGGCGGGGAACCGCGGTGCGCCGGGGCGATACCGGTCGCCCCGGTCCGATTGCAGACCGGCCCGGTCTTTCAGCGCGTGGTACGAGGTTCCGTAGGTATACATGGTCGATGCGGCCGTTTCATAATCCATACCCGGAGGCATGGGCAGCGTAGTAGCCGCACTCGCCACAACTTCTTCTGCAAACCCGCCATGGCCGGTCATCGAAAATACGCGGTCTCCAACGTTCAGGTGACCCACTCCTGCCCCAACTTCAATGATAGTACCGGCAACTTCGCCACCGGGCGAGAAGGGAAAGGGGGGCTTAAACTGGTATTTTCCTTCAATGATAAGAGTGTCAGGAAAATTGACGCCACAAGCTTCAACCCGGATAACGACCTGCCCCCTATCCACTTTGGGGCCAGGCACATCGGTCATAACGAGTTGGTCGGGTGGGCCGAACCGGGAGCATATAATGGCTTTCATAAACAAACAAGTCTGTTTACAAACCTACCACTATTGCCGTAGTTTTACCAAAAAAT
>DATHAW010000062.1:0-1999 GCA_035296465.1 Spirosoma sp. | reverse complement strand
TATTGATTGACCTGCTGGAATGCTCATTAATCAATATAACGACCCGCTAACGGACTACGCAGAGCAGATCGCGAATTGGGGTTGTATTGTCCGAAGTCACCTATACAGGTTGATATGAAAAATAGGTAAAATTATAGTGTTTCTATCCTAAACAGCCCAGGCTGACCCATCCGTACTACCTGATTTTTTCCGTACTACCTGATTTTTATCGAACTTTGTCTTCTCTTACTAACTCTCCGCACAGCCCATGATTACGGAGTCTGCTTTACTCGATAGCCCGGACGGGCAATTGCCCGGTAAACCGCCCATTAGTGGCCCTATTCATTCGGCCATCACCTACGAAAAGATTCCAACGCACATCTACGCTGACGCTAAGGATGCATCGCGGGCGGTAGCGCACGAAATTGCCGACCTGATCCGGCAAAAGCAAACGGAAGGCAGACCCTGCGTGTTAGGGCTGGCTACGGGTTCGTCCCCCAAGACGGTGTATGCCGAGCTGATTCGGATGCACCGCGAGGAGGATTTAAGTTTTAGAAACGTCGTATCCTTCAACCTGGATGAATACTACCCAATGGAGCCGGACTCGCTCCAGAGCTACGTCCGGTTCATGAAGGAGCAGCTGTTCGACCACGTCGACATTGGCGAGGGCAACTACCACCTGCCCGATGGCACCGTTCGGGTGGATAAAGTGGGTGAGTTTGCCCAACAGTACGAAGCCCAGATAGAAGCGGCCGGCGGACTGGATTTTCAGTTGCTGGGTATTGGTGGTAACGGCCACATCGGTTTCAACGAGCCGGGGTCGCTCATTAACTCACATACCCGCCTGATGATGCTCGACAACTCAACGCGGGCTGCTGCGTCGGTCGACTTCGGTGGTTTGCCCAAAACGCCCCGAAAGGCAATTACGATGGGCGTTTCGAGCATTCTGGGTGCCCGGCGTGTTGTGTTGCTGGCCTGGGGCGAGCGCAAAGCGCCCGTTATTCGCGGAGCTGTAGAAGGATTGGTTACAGAACTGAACCCGGCTTCGTACCTGCAAACTCATCCGAATGCGCTTTTCGTAATCGACGAAGCGGCTGCCTCTGAGTTAACCCGCATGAAAACGCCCTGGCTGGTGGATTCGGTGGTGTGGGACAACAAAATGAAGAAAAAGGCGGTCACCCACCTGTCTGGCGTATTAAGTAAGCCGGTTCTGAAACTGACCGACCGCGACTACAACGACAACGGGATGAGCGACCTGCTGGCGCAGTACGGTCAGGCCTACGACATCAACATCGCCGTATTTAACCAGCTTCAGCATACCATCACGGGCTGGCCCGGTGGTAAACCCAACGCGGATGATACCAACCGGCCCGAACGTGCCCTGCCGGCCCAAAAACGCTGCCTGATCTTTAGCCCGCACCCCGACGATGATATTATTTCGATGGGGGGTACCTTCCAGCGGCTGGTGGATCAGGGACATAAGGTCCATGTGGGTTATCAGACGTCCGGCAACATTGCCGTGGCCGACGATGAAGCGTTACGGTTTGCCGATTACGTCGTCGATTTCAATACCCAGTTCGGCATAAAAAGCGCCGAAGCCACCCGAATCTTCCAGGATGCAGCCCAGTCGCTGCGCGACAAGAGAGATTCCGAAATGGATACGGCTGAAGTGCGCTACGTAAAGGGTCTGATTCGGATGGGCGAAGCAAAATCGACCTGTCGGTTTGTAGGCATACCGGTCAATCAGGCACATTTTCTCAACATGCCATTTTACGAAACGGGGGCCGTTGCCAAGAAGCCCCTGAGTGAAGACGACATCAGGATCACCATGGCGCTCATCGAGCAGGTTAAGCCGCACCAGATCTACGCGGCTGGTGACCTCGCGGACCCACACGGCACCCATAAAGTTTGTTTAGATGCGGTACTAGAAGCCGTCAGGCGTCTGAAACATAAAAACTTTATGAAAGACTGCTGGGTGTGGCTCTACCGGGGTGCCTGGGCAGAGTGGGACATTCATGAA
>DATHAW010000061.1:0-4438 GCA_035296465.1 Spirosoma sp. | reverse complement strand
CGAGCAATACAGCCGCCAGTACCTTCTTATACGTAATGGTCGTTTCCTTGATGGCGTCAGGCACCACGTTGTCGATGTTTTTAATGAAAACAAGGTCTGCGTCGATGTCGTTAAGGTTCTCGATCAGCGCTCCGTGTCCGGCTGGCCGGAACAGTAGTGACCCATCCTGATTGCGAAAGGGTTGATTCGTCATATCGACCGAAATGGTATCAGTCGATTTTTTTTGCTCTGAAAAACTCACGTCGAACGTAACACCGAGCCACGCTTCGTAATCCTCTTTTTCGAGTTCAATCAGGCGCTCGAAACGCTCCCGGTGCTCCGGCGAAACAGTAAAGTGAATCCGCACCCGGCCATCGGAGTTGGCATAGGACGCGCCTTCGACCAGATGCTCTTCAACGGGGGTTCGGGGGCCATCATCATAGCGGTGAAACTTTAGCAGCCCCTTCGGCAAACTACCATAATCGAGACCCTCTTCGGAGAGCAGGAACCGCAGTACAGTAATCCGATCGTTGGCGGCCAGGGCCGCATCGAGGTCAGCGCCCTTCGTGGCCATTGCCGCTTTCAGATCGTCGTAAAAGGCAAAATCGGACAGGCGGGCAAATACTTCATCGGTGCTTTTATCAGATTTCCCGTCCAGCGCGGCAAACAGCGACTTAAACATCCGGGTAGCGGCTCCAGACGCGGGTACAAATTTGACCAGGTCACGTTGGTGGGTTGCCTCGTCGAACCGACGGATGTAGCTGACCAACTGCTCGTCGGGAACGCGCACGATCCCATCGCCGATGGTAGCTGCTTTGATAACATTGAGGTATGGAAAGCCCTGGACAAAATGCTGAATCTGCTGGTCGATCTGATTGGGTGATATGCCCTGTGCCAGAATCTGATCCTGGTCCTGCTCAGTGAATTGCATGGGAAAATGGGTATAAATCGTTAGGAACAGCGGCAAATTGCGGATTTCAGCAACAGGACGCAAATCAAATTATCGTAGGCTTGCGGAAGGGGTAGTGGGTATAATCAATGACCCTGGAGTGTATTGGCAACTGTTGTCCGATTATAAAATCGAGAACGCATCAGCGTCTAAATTCGCCGGAAACTGATTACGGAATGCCCGGAGGCCATCTAACGACAGGGTTTGCTGGTGCACGGTCTCCGTATCGGTCTGCCGAAACAAGACGTCGCCTTTGAAATCGATCACGGCCGAATCGCCGGTATAGTTGTGTTGGTTGCCGTCTTGGCCAACGCGGTTTACGCCCACTACGTAACACAGGTTTTCGATGGCCCGGGCCTGCAACAGCACGTTCCAGGCGTTGCGCCTGGGGGCTGGCCAGTTAGCCACGTAGAGCAACAGATCGTATTGGAAGTCAGTAGCCTCTGTCACCGGGGAACGAAGGTTGGTATTCCGGCTCCAGACAGGAAAACGCAGGTCGTAGCAGATGAGCGGGCAGATACGCCAGCCTTTCCATTCTTTCACAATCCGGCGCGTTCCGGCGGTGTAGATGGTGTCTTCCCCCGCCATGCGAAACAGGTGACGTTTATCATATACATCGAATTCACCATCGGGTTGCATCCAGACAAGCCGGTTATAAAAGGTTGGCCCTTCCCTCACGACGTAGCTGCCGGTGACGACGGCCCCTGTCTGAGCGGCCATCTGTTTTAGCCACCGGAACGTAGTCAGATTCATGGGTTCTGCCACGGTGCGGACATCCATGGTGAAGCCCGTGGTGAACATCTCAGGCAACACAATCAGGTCCGTCGGCTCGGGCAGGGCGAAAATGCGCTCCTCCAGCATCGCCCGGTTCGCCACGGGGTCGTGCCAGTACAGATCAGGCTGTAGGAGGGTGATGTTCATCGAATGATAAATGATTTACACCGATGGGCATTCATCATTTAGCGTGGAACTTCATCCGATACTCAGCGTCGGTTTTGCCCCTGGTGATGTCGGCCAGTTTCTTTTTGATGAGCTGCCGGCGCAGGGTAGGCAGGTAGTCGGTAAAGAGTTTGCCGTCGAGGTGGTCGTATTCGTGCTGGATGATGCGGGCGGCCATGCCTTCGTATTCTTCTTCGTGTTCGACCCAGTCGGTATCGAAGTAGCGAATGACGATGATTTCGGGTCGGATCACTTCTCCCCGAATGCCGGGAATGCTCAGACAACCTTCTTCAAACCCCCAGTCGTCGCCGGCTTCTTCAATTATTTCGGGATTAATAAAAACCTTTTTAAACCCAACCAAACCTTGATCAATGTCTTCTTCGGGCTCGTCTTCGTTGAGTGGCTCACCATCAACCACAAACATTCGAATGCTCTGCCCAATTTGTGGGGCTGCCAGTCCAACGCCTGATGCCGCATACATCGTATCATACATGCTCTGGCTCAACGCTTTCACGTCGATGCTGCCGGGTTCAATGTCTTTGGCCCGCTTGCGCAGAACAGGGTCGCCGTAGGCAATAATTGGAAGAATCATAATTTGAATGATGAATGATGAACGATGAGTGATGAATGTTTGCAGAATACATTCATCATTCATCACTCATCATTCCTTTTTGCTTTCCATGTACGACTGCAAAATGATGGCCGCGCTGACTTTGTCAATGTTGCCTTTCACGCGCCGGTCTTTTTTGGTGCTGCCATTTGCGATCATGGACTGCAGGGCCATCACAGACGTAAAGCGTTCGTCATGCCAATAAACCGGAATATCGGGTAAAGCGTTCTGCAAATGAGTCACGAACTTGCGCACACGGGGCGTATTGTCGGTGTCGTTCCCATCCAGGCCTTTCGGTAATCCGACGATGAACGCTTCGACTGGTTCCTGCACTACGTAGGCTTTCAGAAACTTCAGCATCTCGTGAGATGGAACCGTTTCCAGCGCTGTCGCAATGAGTTGAAGCGGGTCGGTCACGGCAACGCCCGTGCGCTTCGCTCCATAATCAATTGCTAACAATCTGGCCATAGTGACACAAAGGTACGGAACAGAGAACAGTTATCGGCCCTGGCGGGGAGCTGCAACTGACGCAAGTGTGCTGTTAGTTGCCCACTACTTGCTTACTCCTATGATTCGCTGCTGGTCCTGTTCAACGACAATTGCCACGTTGCTACGTCCTCCGGAGTATCTAAATCAACCGTACCCAGTGGGAATGGGACTTCGGCACAATCGGCTGGATACTGGCGGATGAGTTTTCGCGCGCCAACATCACCGGTAAACTGGAAAAAAGCGGGTTTATAACGATTATCAAATAAGGCCGGTACGCCGAGGTGCGCGGGTTCGACCGGTGCCGCTCCGGCGTACCGGCCGGTGCGATAGCGGCAGGCCACGATGCCCCGGCCCGTATGCTGCCGCTTGTCGATGAGTTGCCGTAGCAGGTCGGCCGTTACGTAGGGTTGATCGGTCAGGAGAATCAGAAATGCATCAATGGGGTCATCGGCCAGGGCCGTTAGCCCAACCCGCAGTGACGATGCCAGGCCTTCTGCCCAGTCTGCGTTGACGGGCGTAATCAACGGCAAACCCATTAATTCTTCCCGCACTCGTTCCCCATTAGCTCCCAGCACGACCACGACCGGTCCGACGTGCAGTGATAGGGCGATGTTGGCCATTCGCCGGACTAAGCTTGTGCCGTTATGGCGCAACAACTGCTTAGGCTCACCGCCTAAACGGCTTGAACTGCCGGCGGCTAATATAATTGCGGCAATGCGCATGGTTTAGATGCTGGTATTGACCGTGTCGGGCTGGTACCGGGTGTTCTGTTCCAGAGACGGCCGCTCGTGAATGGGGCCGGCTTTGTCTTTGAGAAAACCACCCGTGTGCCTGGTAAAGAACGTTTTCACCTCCGCAATAATCGACAGGGCTATTTCGTCGGGTGTTTCGGCGCCAAGGTCCAGGCCAATGGGCGCATGAACCCGATTCAGATCGGTCTCATGAAAAAAACGACCATCTTTCTCAAATTCAGCCTGCATTTTGTCGAAGCGTTTGCGCGGACCGAGCATGCCAATATACGGTACGGGGGTGGTGAGTAGTGCCTGCAACACCGCCCGGTCGTAGTTGAAATTGTGCGACATCAGCACGGCCGCAGTGCGCTCGTTGATGGCTAGTTGGTCAATCACGGAGGCCCGGTCGGCAAACAACACACAGGTGGCCACCGGAAACCGTTTGGGCGATAGATGCGCTATGCAGTCGTCCGTTACGGTCACCTGCCAGCCGAGTTCGCGTGCCAGCTTCGCCACAGGCACTACGTCGTAGCCTGCGCCAAAAATAATCAGTTCAATGCCCGGATCAATGCGTTCGATAAATACCTCTACAGTACCGGACGCGGTCAAAAACGGTTTCGTTAGGGGCTTGCCCGTGTCATATACATCGCGCATGGGTTCATCCAGCCAGTCAGGTATGCCGGAGGCATCCTGCTCGGTCAGGACAAACCGGGTGCCGGGTGTCAGACCCGTAAACTCGTC
>DATHAW010000060.1:0-11974 GCA_035296465.1 Spirosoma sp. | reverse complement strand
GGTTGGGGAGGAATATTAGCCGCCCTGCCTTTTGCCATCTGGTTATATGTTTGCCTGGAAGGAGTGGCCATGGTGGCCGAAGAGGTAAAGGATGAAAAGAAAGCCATTGCCAAAGGGTATATCTCAGCCCTGCTTACGCTTACGGTATTGGCCTTAGCGGTCATGATTAGTGTCGGTGGAATAGCGGAATGGGACAAATTAGATGATCTGGATTATCCCTTACCTGAGTCCATTGGGCTGGTACTGGGGCGCGACAACCCCCTGACAAAATTATTCGCCAGTGTGGGTCTCTTTGGTCTAATTGCTTCGTTTCATAGCATTATTATTAGTTATTCACGTCAGATTTTTGCCCTGGCCCGGAGTGGTTATTTGCCCACCACTCTAGCTTTGGTTAGTAAAAGCAGCCAAGTTCCTCATGTGGCCTTATTAGTCGGCGCAACGCTGGGTATTCTAGCCTTGCTACTATTAGATACTAGTAAATTAATTATTCTTTCAACGATCGGAGCGGTTGTCGTGTATATCATCAGTATGCTTGCCTTATTTAAACTCCGAAGCAGCTGTCCGGATATGGTCAGGCCCTTCAAAGCTCCTTTTTATCCGTTATTTCCAGCAATTGCGCTGCTGTTGGGGTTGATTGCGCTGGGAGCCATGATCTACTTTTACAGTGGGTTAAGTCTGCTGTTTTTTGGGGGTCTGGTTACGATCATAACCTTCTTTTATGCATCGGGTAGGCACCGTAGAAAAGCCCAGGCTATGCACTTGTGGTCAAAAGACCCATCTTGACATCGTATGAGTTACCAATGCACCATCAGCGAATATACCTATCGCTTTGGGGATCTCAAAGAAGTGCTGGCCAAAGCAAGTCCCCTGCGTTCGGGAGACGTATTGGCTGGGCTGGCGGCCCAAACATATGAAGAGCGGGTAGCGGCCCAATTAGTCCTGGCCGATGTGCCCCTAAAGACATTCCTGAATGAAGCCCTCATTCCCTATGAGGCAGATGAAGTGACTCGCCTCATCATCGATACCCACGATCAGACGGCCTTTTCGATGATCAGCCATTTTACGGTGGGTGAATTACGGGACTGGCTGCTGAGCGATGAGGTAGACACAGGCGTTTTACACCAGATTGCTCCTGGATTGACACCCGAGATGGTGGCTGCGGTGAGTAAACTCATGCGGAACCAGGATTTGATCCTGGTCGCTAAAAAATGTGAGGTTATTACCCGTTTCCGAAATACCCTGGGTCAGAAAGGCAATTTATCGGTCCGGCTCCAACCTAACCATCCCCTCGATGATGAGCGGGGAATTGCAGCCAGTGTGCTGGATGGTTTGCTGTACGGAAGCGGTGATGCGGTCATTGGCATTAACCCCGCCACCGATAGTCCCACCACAATAACCCGCTTGTTATACCTGCTTAATGGACTCCGGGAGCGGTTCGAGATCCCAACCCAGAGCTGTGTGCTTAACCATATCACCACGACCATTGACCTGATCGGACAAGGGGTGCCGGTCGACCTGGTGTTTCAATCGATTGCCGGGACTGAAAAAGCGAATGCCAGTTTTGGCATCAATCTCTCTGTTTTGGAGGAAGGCTACCAGGCAGGACTGTCGCTGCAGCGTGGTACACTCGGTACTAATCTTATGTATTTTGAGACCGGCCAGGGTAGCGCGCTTTCGGCGAATGCCCACCACGGGGTCGACCAGCAAACATGTGAAGCTCGGGCGTATGCTGTTGCCCGACACTACAAACCGTTACTGGTAAACTCGGTCGTGGGTTTTATCGGGCCTGAATATTTGTTTGATGGTAAACAGATCATACGAGCCGGACTGGAAGATCATTTCTGCGGCAAACTGATGGGACTGCCCATGGGCATGGACATTTGTTACACCAACCATGCGCAGGCCGATCAGGATGATACGGATACCTTATTGACCCTGCTGGGCGTAGCTGGTATCAACTTCATCATGGGCGTTCCGGGGGCGGATGACATTATGCTGCATTATCAGTCAACATCCTTTCACGACGCCTTGTATCTGCGACGAGTTCTGGGCTTAAGACCCGCACCGGAATTCGGACAATGGTTACTTCAGCAAGGCATTATGGATACGATGGGCAACCGTCTGTTTAGGGGTTCGCAGAAACCCCTGTACGCTGGCTTATTCGAAGCATGAACGAACTCAGGAGGTCACCAGTAGAAACAGATGAATGGCAGACGCTGAAAGCGTTTACGGATGCCCGGATCGCGCTGGGTAAAACGGGGGTTTCGGTGCCCATCAAAGAGTCATTGGCATTGAAGCTGGCTCACGCCCATGCCAAAGATGCTGTCTATTCTTCCCTGGATAAAGGCAGTCTCCTGGCTTCTCTGAAGGCTGCTGGCTTACCAGTTTACTGCCTTCAGAGCCGGGCCGCTAACCGGGATATTTACCTGCAGCGACCGGATCTAGGCCGCCGGTTAGCCGACGATTCCGCTGGGGTCTTAGGGCAACTAGACCCGGCACCAGCCGATTTATCGATCATTCTGGCCGATGGTCTATCGGCCATCGCCCTTAATGAGAATGCCTGGCCGGTTGTTCAGTTACTGATCGATACCGCTAGGAAAAAGAAGTATTCCATCGCTCCCTTGACGCTGGTTGAGCAGGGTCGGGTAGCCATTGCGGATGAGATCGGGAGCCTTCTTCAGGCTCGTTTAACGGTTATTCTAATCGGAGAGCGTCCGGGGTTAAGCTCCTTCGACAGCATGGGGGCGTATATGACCTATGCTCCCCATCCCGGACTGACCGACGAACGGCGAAATTGTGTTTCTAATATTAGACGACAGGGATTATCAGCGGCAATGGCAGCGGAAAAAATCATGTATCTGATTCATGAGGCATTCCGGTTAGAGCTGACCGGTGTTGCTTTAAAGGATAACAATATAGCTGGGCTCAATAAGTATCTTTAATCAGGTTGCGTTCGACTTGGGAAACGTAGTGACAAACCAGGCGTATGCTTCGGATTGGAGTTTACACGTACTAAACGGTTTCGATCCCAACCGGATGTTTATCTGAACGTACCAGCAACAGGAGATTGGAAGAATAGAACAGACTACCCGAGACCTTAAAGCCCTGTTTGGTCACGTTCCCCAGAATAAATGTCTGAGAAGGCAGGGCTTATTGATCTTTAAGTGTAAATTCTGGCTAACAAGCTATGTTAGATTTAGGAGCTACCCAACGCAGATGGTGAAACTATAGTTAATTCTGAAAAAATGGACGCTACAAAAAAACTTTTAGTAGATGTTGTGTTAAATGAATACGATTCGATTCGTAAAGAAATAGATGCTAGAACGGATGCGACAAAAACATACGGTTGGCCAGTGATACTGCTGGCGGTAGGAACCTTCGCAGGATGGAAGACTACACTAAACATTGATTTGGTCTTTTTCTTGTTACCTGCTGTTGTAATGTTTATTATTTCTTTGGGCACTAACGCAGGCCATGATATGGATAAAGCAAGAGTAAGCCTGGCCCGTATGGAAAATAGAGTTTATAAGCTTACTGATCATATATTGTTATCGAACGAATCATGTCGACTAATTGCACGTAGTAAGTACCCGTGGAGACCTTTTTCTATTGCTTTATTCGTTAGCGTATTTTTTTTATTGTTGAGGCATATTTGTATAATCATTTAAATATATACAATGTGCTTTGTTATATATCATCTACTAACGAATCCAATATAGCTCGTACAATTGTGTTGTGGATGCTTATTGCGGCTCCTGTTAAGTAGTAGCCGGTGGGACAGGTAAGCTGGGAAAACGAGTGATCAATGCCTTACTGGAAAAAGATATTGAAGTTCGCGCTCTTTGTATTACGCTGAAATAACTTCACACGGTTAGTGTCAAGCTATTTCAGCGTAATACATTTTTGTTGTATAATCAGCTTTATGTTATGTAAGAATATTTAGTCTGCATTCAAATCGAAGATTAGTCACTATATTAGTTTTATACAATCATACAAATATGATAGTGGCACACCCAGTAATCGACCAATTAGTTAAAGCTTATAATGCAGGAGACGCAGTGGCTTTCTCAAACTTGTTCAGTACTAATGCTTCTGTGTATGAACACCCCTGCCATCTCACTCAGCAAACCAGGCAAGAACTGTTAGATTATTACATTAAGGTGTTTGTAGCCTATCCAGAAAACCAGACTCAGGTTCTCTATCGTGTCATCACGGGGAATCGAATAATAGATCATGAGAGGGTACAACGTGGTTCAGAATACAAATCGTTTGAGGTGATTAGTATTTATGAATTAGACTCAGACGGGCTAATTTGCCGACTTGATTTTGTTCGTAAGGACGACGATATAGCTGTTGTATAAGTGGGTTTATATTAACCGAGTTAGGTTAGGGTTCAGGTACATACCAGAACGGAATCGTCACCAATTCGTCAGCTTCTTTTTTTCGGGGATCTTGCAAGACCACGCGGAGCCGATTGCGGCCTGTTTTAAGATTGCCCGGCACTAACACTGTTTGCCAACCGCGTTGCTCCTGAATCCCGGCTTTAGTAAACAGCAGATCAGGTTGGGCATAGGCCGAATCGTTGACGGTGATACGAATCAGCCTATTAATCTGCTGGCTGCTCCAGATAGCATACTGCTGCCGACGCGCTTGCCTCGACAGCGTATCGCTCCAGGCTGGTTCGGGCGCAACCTGCTT
The DNA here is from genome assembly GCA_035296465.1 of Spirosoma sp. GTDB lineage: Bacteria > Bacteroidota > Bacteroidia > Cytophagales > Spirosomataceae > Spirosoma. The sequence continues at coordinate 7,276 of DATHAW010000060.1, read as the reverse complement.
AAGCAGCATGTCGAGCGCTTTGGGATAGGCAATGAACAAGCGCAGGTACGGTTCCCGGATCACATCTGACTGGATAGAAGCCCCACCAATAAACGCACCCTCGGGGCGCTGGTTGTCATAGGCCGTAGGCTCGACGTAGAGACTATCGATCCGGGCCGAGTAAATATGTCGGCTGTTGAAAAGCGACACCCGCCCGCTGGTACGCGAGAAATCGTTCATGTATTCGAAGAAGAACACCCCAAAAAATACCAACATGAAAATCGCTGCCGTCTGAAATAACTTGCCGGGCCGGATATTGCTGTAGAACGTGTTGGTAACGTAGGAGGTGTGTTTATACATGCCCATCATCATCAGTTGCCCCACCTTCATAAATCGGTAGTTGAGCTGCATGCCCCTGGGGGTTTGTTTTACCTTCTTCTGATTCAACAAGATAATGGCTATGTAGAACACGGCCACTAGCACGCCTAGGGCAATTTTGATTCCAAACCAGACGTTGGCAGGTACGTTGGGTTGAACAACCAGGTAGATTAGTAACCCCAGCATGTAGAGTAATGCAACTACGACCAGCAGGAACACGAACTGAAAAGCGAGGGCAAATATGATGTTGCACCGTTTGTCAAGCCAGAGAATATAGCGGTCCAGTGGGCCAAGCTCGTCGGCAAGGCGTTGCTGTGCATAAGGCGTAGAGAACGGAATACGATCGTAGCGAATGCCCGAGGGATAAACGGCCAGCAGACCGACCAGACCCACCCAAAAGGCCCGCATCACAAAATTGGTCAGAAAAGCCGCAAACAAGACGTGACAAGTGGCCCGAATCAGGCTGTAGGCCAGCGAGGGTAACATGGCCGCTGCGCCATCAGTGTAGGTCATGTAATTATAGCGGAGGTAGCTGAAGGCCAACTCCAGCAGATCGGGCAATTGTAGGATGGCGAACATGGCGACCCCGGATATGGCTAATTCGAGGTTCCAGCTTTGGGTGGTTAATTCCCGGAGCTTGTCTTGCTCGTCTGGAGTAAGTGGCGAAGCAGGCGATGGTTTATTATCAGACATTAATGATCGTGTATACTGATGGTTGTAGTCTAAGTTTTATAATCACCAATATGATAAGTCCTACCCAATGTAAGACAAAAACCGATTCTGTCTTACATTGGGTATGACTTATCATATTGGTGATTATAAAACAAAATATATCGCCTTGAAACACCTTGATAAACGGTAAGGACGCAAACCAGTAGAGTTATGAACGACAAGCACACATTCACCATTATTGGTGGGGGTATCGCCGGATTAACCACTGCGATCGCCCTCCAGCGTTTGGGCATTCAGGTTACCATCTTCGAGGCTGCTCCGGTTGTACGATCACTGGGGGCAGGACTCTTGCTAGCCGCCAACGCGATGCAGGCGTTCGACCGGCTGGGCATCACCCATGAGGTAATACGACATGGGCGGCAACTTGATGCATTCGCTATCTTAGACCAACGGGGCCAAACCATCACTCGTACGGACACACACAGGGTTACTAAGCGATACGGCATCCATAATTTCACCATTCATCGCGCTGAGTTACACCGAGTGCTGCTGAACCAACTGCCTTCTAACGCCATCCAAACTGGCAAGCGGGCGATTGGCCTCACCGAGCAGGCCGATGGCGTAACAGTCCATTTCAAGGATGGAACCACCCACCAAACGGACTATCTGCTGGTAGCTGATGGCATCCACTCACCCCTACGGGGGCAACTACTAGCTGACTGGGCTCCGCGCTATGCTGGTTATACCTGCTGGCGAGCGGTGCTAGACTGGCCAGGCAATACCCTCCACGAAGCCACTGAAACGTGGGGCCCTCAGGGACGCTTGGGTATTGTACCCTTGGCTAACGATCAGGTCTACTGGTTCGCCTGCGTAAATGCGCCATCGCAAGACCCCCAAATGCATCAGCAAACGAGCTCCGACCTAGCCAAACGCTTCGCCAGCTACCATACGCCTATTCCCGACTTGTTAACTCACACTCCCGACCATGAGCTGCTTTGGAATGACATCATTGATCTGAAGCCGCTGCCGCGTTACGCGTTCGGACGGACGTTGCTGTTGGGCGACGCGGCTCACGCCACCACACCTAATATGGGGCAAGGCGCCTGCCAAGCAATCGAAGACGCGGTGGTGCTAGCCAACGAATTAAAACGTCATCAGATGCCCCAACAAGCTTTTGTCGGCTTTGAAGCCCGACGGCTGGTCCGCACCCATTATATCACCAATACTTCGTGGCGTCTGGGGCAAATTGCTCAAACCACCCATCCCCTGCTGATAGCGCTCCGCAACGGAGTCTTCCGTCGGCTGCCTGATCGTCTGACCGAACGTCAGTTAGAAACGCTGTTCGAGGTTGATTTTTAGCTAAATCATCAATAATTACCCCTCTTCTTGAGGGCCCTGGTAATAGCTACAAAAGCGATATAGTTCATAGCTTAATTAACATAATCGCACTTATAATACACATTTTTGTTCTTTTAAGATAGTCTGTGGCAGGGCTGTTTCAGAGGTGAGAGGGGTAGTAATAGTTGGATGCATAATACGTTTACGGTGAGTCTTGCCCCACTCACTTAACGCCGTCATCACCGTACCCAATGAGCCACCATACGCGGTCAGCCGGTAGTCCACCGAGACAGGCATGGTCGGGTACACCCGCCGTTCCACTAATTCGTTTTGCTCCAACTCTTTCAACTCCTTCGAGAGCATCCGGGGGGTAATCCTGTCAAGGGCCCGCTCAATCTCACTAAAACGCATGGGGCTTTCGCTGGCCAATAAGCTTAGAATGAGCAGTTTCCACTTGCCCCCAACAATATCGATGGTGTCGGAGATCGACCGCAGATGGGCCGTGCAATACGTTGCTTTCATGTTGATTATCAGAGACTACTTTACAGTATAGTGCTATACAAAAGTATAGCACTATACAATCTATAGCAAGCTCACGACACCTTTGTTGCTCACTTTAATACACAGTTTGCTATGCGTACTGATAAAAAATTAAACGTACTGGTTTATGGAGCCACCGGCTCCCAGGCCGGGGCCGTGCCAACGTACCTGCTACAGGCAGGCCATCAGCCGTATGTGCTGACCCGTACTGCCGACAAAGCTGCCCACCACGCCCAAGCTGGGGCTATTGTGGTGGAGGGAGATACGAAGGATGCGGCCCGCTTACGCAAACTAAGCGAAGGAATGGACGCGGTATCGCTGTTGGTTCCCGCCTTCGCTGACCCTTCCCAAGTCGCTGATTACGGACGCCGGGCCATTGATGGGGCCAAAGCCGCCGGGGTAAAGCTGGTGGTTTGGAATACCGGCGGGGCTATACTACCCCAACGAACGGGTAATCCCTCATTAGATGCCAGGATTGATGTGAGAGACTATCTGCAACAGAGCGGCTTACCCCACATTATTCTGCAACCCAGTGTCTATTTGGAAAATCTGCTCGGTCCGTGGACAAGGCCCTTTGTGGTCAATGAGAATCGGGTGGCCTACCCTGTTCCGGCCGATATGCCAATCAGTTGGATTGCTACCGATGATGTCTGTGCACTGGTTGTAGCCGCGCTTCAACGGCCCGATCTATCGGGTGCCAACTGGCCCATCAGCGGCTTGGAAAATGCTGACGGGCTGGCTTTATCGCGGGCTTTCTCGAAAGGGTTAGGTCGCTCTATCACCTACTACGCCATGTCTCCCCAAGATTTCGGCAACATTCTGGAAGAACAATTTGGCCCAGGTGCCGGAGCCTCTGTCGCCAGGGAGTACCAACGGATGTGGGATTTTCCCGAGCAACGCCCCAACTTTCAAGCTGACATGGAACCAGTATTAAGCAAACTACCTATCCAAATGACCGCTATAAGTGAGTGGGTAACTCAACACGAAGCCGTTTTCTCCACACCTGTTCACGCCTGATGTAATTGCCATTTTTTCAGATCCTTGGTTGTATTGTGGGAGGCCCAACTTCTACGTTAATTCTCTTCCCATAAGCTTAGTGGCTGTTGCAAAAAACGATTGTAGGCCAAATCTGTTACTTAACCTGCGTGCTTGCTAGCCGAAATCAGTCGGAATAAGGTTCTATTTTCTGACTCGAAGACGCTGTTTAAGCGTTTGGCAACCGCGCGGCCGGTACAGCCGCTGGCCGCTTAGCGGTGCGGGACCGTAGCCACCTGAGCTATATGGTATCGTGGCACTTCAGACCGGCAGATAGACGAATAACCTCAGTGTATCAATAAGTGTAACATGGAAAATCAACTGTCCCCCCAGCAACGTGAAGAGCTGCTGAGCGCGTTAAACGCCCGTTTTGAGAAAAACAGTCAACGCCATCCGGCTATGGCCTGGGCTAAGGTGCTGGCCAAACTCGAAGCGGCTCCCCAAAAACTGTGGTCGCTTCATGAAATGGAGCGAACGGGCGGAGAGCCGGATGTGGTTGGGCACAATTCCCAAATAGACGAATACCTCTTCGTTTACTGCTCCAGCGAAACGCCCAAAGGCCGCCGAAGTGTATGTTATGACCAGCAAGCCTTAGCGTCGAGGAAGGAAAACAAACCGGCCACTAGTGCCATCGAGATGGCGGCCAGGATGGGCATTGACCTTTTGTCGGAGGAGGAATACCGTGACCTGCAGAAGGGGGGAACGTTCGATACGAAAACATCGAGCTGGATCAAAACGCCGACCGATATCCGGGCACTTGGTGGCGCACTCTTTGCGGATTGCCGCTACGGCCATGTTTTTGTGTATCACAACGGAGCTGATTCTTACTATGGCAGCCGGGCGTTCCGGGGTGCTTTACGGGTTTAAGTGAAACTTGACAACCAACCCCTCATAGAAAACTAATGAAATACTGGGCTAACTCATGCCCTGTGCCGACGGACCGGTACTTGTTCACCGCCTTACCCAACTAGGCATAACAAGGATGAAAACAGAACCTTGAACCGTGATTTAGTCGGTCAGTTTTCTGCTCGAAAAAGTTGCGCCAGCCGAGTCTGAGCGCGGCTTTTTCAGGCGGTTTAGCGTGCCGGTAAAATCACCAGTTAGTAGCAGCACACGATTTGCTTAGGATGCATTGGGTAAGTCCCCCAAAGCTTGATGAAGTTGGCTGACGACCATCGCCCCTTCACCCACCGCTGAAGCTACTCGTTTAATAGAGCCCGATCGCACATCCCCGGCCGCGAATACGCCGGGGATGCTTGCCTCCTGCATCGTCGGTAGACGCGCTGATGGCCAAGCAGTCTCCGCCATAACACTCGTTCCGGTCATAATAAACCCTTTCTTGTCGAGCTTCAGACAGTCATTGAGCCAGCCCGTATTGGGCTGAGCACCGATCATCAGAAACAGGTGACGGGCGGAGCGTGTTTCGCTTTGGCCAGTCTGGTGGTTCATCCACGTTACCTGCTTGAGGTAGTGATCACCGGCCAGCGCTACGACTTCCGAGTAGACATGCAGGGTGATGTGGGGCGAGGCATCGATGCGCTCAATGAGATACTGCGACATGGTGGCCAGCAAGCTGTTACCCCGCACCACCAGGTGCACGTGTTGGGCGTGACGCGATAAGAATACGGCCGCCTGCCCCGCCGAGTTGCCACCCCCGATCACAACCACTTCTTCACCGGCTACCAACTCGCCTTCCATTGCCGTAGCCGCGTAATAGATACCAGCTCCTTCAAACTGGGCTTCATTGGCCAGGCCTAATTTGCGGTAGCGTGCGCCTGATGCAATAACAATCGTATGCGCATGGAGGGAGGGCTGATCGACTAAGTGAACGGCAAAAGGGCGTGCCTGGCAGTCAAGCCCCTCTACCTGGTAGGGCAAGGCAATCGTCGCTCCGAACTTATGGGCCTGCACCTGGGCCCGGGCCGCCAGCGATTGGCCTGAAATGCCCAGCGGAAACCCCAAATAGTTTTCAATACGGGAACTGGTTCCCGCCTGACCACCGGGAGCTTCGGCTTCAATCAACAGCGTGTTCAAGCCTTCGGAAGCAGCATAGACGGCGGCCGACAGCCCCGCCGGCCCGGCCCCAATGATAGCCACATCGTAGGGCTGATCATGCTGAATCGGTTCCACTAAACCCAACGCCTGGGCTAAAACCAGCGTTGAGGGATTGGCTAAGGGCTGGGCCTGATTCGGCAGCATGACCAAGGGTAACTTCGTGCTGGAATCATTGCTGAGGGCAAATCGGTGCCCGACGGCCTGGTCACGGGCGTTTAGTTCTTCAAATGGGTACGTATTGCGTTGCAAAAACCGTTTGATACGCAAGGCGTCCGCTGAATCGCGGTCTGCCACAATGGTTACTGACCCTTGCTGGTGGGCGATTAATCCCAACCGGCGCAGGATAAACGCCTGCATAATTATCTCCCCGACGTCGGACTCGGCGATCAGTAGTCGGCGAAAGTTGCTACGGCTCACCTGAATCACCTGGCCATCGGCACCCATCCGGGCCCCGACTAAAATTTCGCGGTTGTTGAACAAATCCAGTTCCCCCGTGAACTGCTGCGGTCCGTGGACCGTGATCAGGCGGATTTGCTCCCCGCCGAATTCATAGATGTCAATCTGACCGGTCAGGACCACAAAGAAGTCCACACTGCGCTGGCCGCGCTCAAAGAGCACCGTCCCCTTCGTCAAGGCTTTCAGCTGGCCAAAGGGCCGAATGCGATCAAGCTGCCCATCGGTCAGGATTGGAAAAATCTGGGCCGTTCGGGAATAGGGATCGTTAGGGTCTAACAGGAAGGCATTCGAGTCGGTCTGCATCGTGGAAGGCGGACTAAGTGGCTCCTTAAGGGGGAGCGTAGCAACCCAACGAATTTAAAGCCGAGTCAGTTTGCCATTCGCCCTGTTAGTTTGGCCTGGTGCTTTGATAGTATTGCGGACTATTCACATTACCCCGCCTGCTACATCAATCCTGCCACCTTGTTTGTACCCGCTTCGTCGTTCACTTAATGCACTTTCTTACTTCATCCAAGGCACAATCAGCAACCGACTCTGGTCGCAAGCATCCGCAACGTCTTCAATAAGTGGACGTCCACGCGCTCCGATTCATTCGATCAACCTACTCAGATACTCCGTAGCCCCGATCACGACCGGAGCCAATACAGGCGGTAAAGGCAATCGGGCTTCATTAACAAAACCAGTTCTTATTTTATTCGTTTGCCAACAAAACATTGGGTATAATTAAAAAAAGGGACCAAATTCGTCACGACTGGGCTGTAGCTCAGTAAAGTCCATCGCTTGTTCAATTAATCAAGGCTGAGCCGTTCGCGTTCGTAGTGAC
>DATHAW010000059.1:0-2660 GCA_035296465.1 Spirosoma sp. | reverse complement strand
AGGCATGGGCTGCGTGATGCCTGCCAGGGGCAACTGAGTCGGCTTAGGCGTAACGTTGCTGGTCACTTCCACGTCGCCCAACGGGACCGGATACTGAGCCAGCACAACCGTAATGTTATCATGCCCACCCTGCTCGTTGGCCTGACGGATTAGTTCGTCTACCTGTTCTACTACCGATAGGGGTTGGGTCAGAACGTCCATTACTTCGGCACGGGTGAGCATATCCGTCAGCCCATCGCTGCACAGCAACAACCCATCGCCGGGCAAGAAATCGGTTTCGCCGGATTCCAGAAAGTCAGGATCATCTACCCGATGGGCCGTGGAGCCAATATCCCGCAGAATCTCGTTACGGCGGGGGTGGCTCATGGCTTCGCGTTCACTTAGCTGGTTGGCATCTTCGCGCAGTCCCACCATAGAATGATCGCGGGTTAGTTTTTCCAGTTGCTGATGCCGAAACCGATACAGGCGCGTATCACCCACGTGCACAAACAGGAGTCTGCCCGCGTCAGGATCGGCGACGGCGGCTGTCAGGACGCAGCACATGCGGGCCAGGGCGGGGTCTTGCTGACGTTGCCGAACAATCTGATTGTTGGCATGTACTACGGCTTCACGGAGCATCGTCAGCGTATCGCCGGTTGGCGCGGCCATATATTGGACAATGGCTTCTTTAGCCAGAGCAGCGGCCTCAGCGCCACCGGCATAGCCCCCAACTCCGTCGATCACGACCAAGAGAACATCATGTTCTGACCAGAGGGGTAACGTAACGAACGTATCCTGGTTGTCCTGCCGTTGTTGGCCTACGTCGGTTTTCCCGGCGATGCGCAGTGGAGTCATAGAGTACGTTTGGCTGCGTAAATGTTTCGTATGTAGTTATAAGGGCACAAGCGTCTGATTATTTTCCGGGAGTTAGCCGTCGGGGTGAAGAAAGTCCTGTACGATTTAAAACGCCTATATAATATACTTAAAGAGATTGAATTCAGCGGGGCAGGCTTTTAAAGTGTCGCATAATCAGCAACAGGATAAAAACACTCAGCAGCAGGGCGACCAGAGTATCGAGCATACGTTATAAAGTTGATTGGAAAGCCAGCGTAACGACCCCGTTTAACAGAATCTGGGACGGACTGGGCAACTCAACCCAGGTCGGATTTGCGGGTTCGCTCCGGGCCACCACCCGCTCGTTCAGGCGGGTTTCGTGCTGGCTGAACGACGCCAGTTGAAACTGCCCCGTCGTGGCGTCGTAGCGAATCCGGGCGTGCGGGTTCGATACGTAGGGTGAAACCAGCCGGATGTAATTGGCAAAGGCTTCGTTATCCGGCTCCTGACGCGCTATGACAACCTCCGGGTCTTTCATCCAGTACGTTTGTTCGGTATTCTGGTCGGCCATGTAACAGTCGATCCGGGCCAGCGCATCGGGCCGAACGGGAGGCTGAACCGAAGCTGGCTTAGGCAAGGCAACCGCTGGTGTCTCCCTGGCGGGTCCGGTGGGCACGGTATTCGTACCAAGCAAGGCCGGATCAATATGAACGGCGAAGGCCCCCGACTCGCGAAAATCGATATGACTGAATGAGGGCAGGTTCAGGTCTAATTTATCATAGACATTGGTGTTTTTTACCCGGCGCGTTGCCTTGAGATTAGGGCCCGCCGGGGCATTAGCCAAACTGTTGTTTTCGAGTGATGCGCCCGTGAGTGACCCAATTACCTCAACATCAGCGGGAGTAATGGGGCGTCCGTCGAACTCGGTGCCCGGTCCGAATTTAAAATGCCAGTGCGACGCAATCGTTACAATACGATCCGCTGCTTTTTTGCGCCGGTTGATGCGTTCATAAAAAGCATTCACCGCTTCGTTGACAATAACCGGCAAAGCCGCCAATCGGTCGGCGTAGGTTGCCGGATGCAGAATAACGACGTAATAGGCATCGAACAATAAACTCGTGCCGATGCTTTCCCGGTTCAGCGATGCGTCGAAACAACGGATCAGTTCGTCCAGAATACGTTCGTTGGTAACGGTTTTGGGCGTAGATGCGGGTCGCTTAGGCACAAGTAAGCTACCCAGTTGATCCCAAAGGCGATGGGGTTGTTTTTCCATTTTAGTAGTAACGAACGAAGCGCTCTAACGTACATGAACTTTTTAGTGAGGACTAAGTTTTCAGACGGCTCCAGTTCTAAAACCACCCCCAACCATCAATCCCCGTTTACTTGTATCCAGGACCAATTAGGCCAGCAGCAAAGCAGGGTTTTACCCAGTTAGTCGAATACCTGTAACGTAATAGTTTTATCCTGACCAAAACGAGAGATCAGCTTTGTTTTGACAACCTAAACTCTGTCTCTCTGTTAAAACGTAAAGATACCCGGCGGAAAGACACCGCACTACCCAAACGAAACCAGGGCGAGCTTAAAAGGTACCAGGCTAATCAAATGAATACAACGGCGGGCAGGCTATCATAAATTCAGGTAGCCCCGTACCTTTGCACGAACCCATCATTGGGTTGGAACCAACCGCTTCGGCGGATAAACCAACCGGTATTGTGTACGTCAAACCAAAAAAAGAACTTGGTCAGCATTTCCTGAAAGACCTGGACATTGCGCAACGCATCGCCAGTCTGCTGACGGGACACGCCGGATCGGGCGAACCGTATAAAGACGTTCTCGAGATAGGACCG
>DATHAW010000058.1:0-5681 GCA_035296465.1 Spirosoma sp. | reverse complement strand
CGGATCGGCCACCAGGGAGGAGTCGTATTTACCGGTTGGTCGTTCATCACATCCTCCCCCTTGGGGGCTTAGTCCGTCGGTCATCACGTAGCGAACAAAGCGGGCCGAAACGAGGCTGGCTGGAATCGTGTTGCCTTTATTATTTTTCAGGTCAGACCAGGTTAGGCTGGTTTTAGGTAAAGCTGACCGACTCCATATCAGAATCTGTTGGTGTACTTTCTCTCCTTTCCAGGCTTTTGTATTCCAGGTCGTTCTGGCGGCATGTATTGCCGGGGCCGTATGCTTCTCGTAGCGCACATCGATTGAAGCGAAACTGACGTGTTGACCGGGTTTGAGCGCTAACCAACTGCTTTTGTTTAGGGGCTTGGGATCGGGCAATTCCTGGTAAGCAACCAGGTTGACCGATTGGGCCCTTGTCCCGATGGACAAACACAGCAGCACGAATGTGATAACGTTTTTCATAACAAGGACGGTCCTAATCGCTAATTTTTTATTGTTTTATAATCACCAATATGTAGAGTAATATAACGGAGTCGTTGGGCGCAAGGAAGGTTTCCAGTTGATAATACCACCCTATTAATGAACACAAGAAACATCCGCTTAGCTAAGTGGGCTTTACTCATGGGTTTGGCTATTGGTGCCCTGACGGTTTTTCTGCCCAGAACCTATCCGGTTCCGCTTTTGCAAAAGCGGCCAGGCACTCAGTACTGGCAACTGTCTACCGGCTCTCGAATTGCCTTTACCCCGGTCGTGGCCAAGACCAGAAAAACCTCTTTTCCCATTATCTACTTACATGGTGGACCCGGCGGCCACATCCATCAGAGTCTGATCAACAGTTTAGCACCACTGGCCCATGAAGGCTATGATATCTATTTTTATGATCAACTTGGCAGCGGGTCTTCCCAGCGGTTGGCCGATATCACAAATTATACGGTAGACCGGCATATCCAGGATTTGGTGGCCATCACTCAACAACTGGGCGGTAAGGTGATTTTAATTGGGCAGTCCTGGGGAGCTATTTTGGCGACGCTTTTTACGGTACGGTATCCGGAACGGACCCAACGCCTGGTGCTGACTTCTCCCAAGCCCATCTTCCCCATGCATCAGGAGTTGGCGAAACTATCCCCACCGGATAGTATCCACTGGCGGAAGCCCCTCTTTACCATCGCACAAGGAAACAAAAAGGCCAATAACATCCGATCAAAAGCCATCGTGTTTTTCGCCCGCTCATTTGGCTGGAAGTTGGCTTCCGACAAAGAAGCCGATGCGTTTGCTACGTATGGCGGGTACGAAGTAGATAAATCCACGGTTTGTGACACAGCAAATATCCCCCCATACAAGCCGAAGGCGGGTTTTATGCCGGCGTGTAAACCTATAAGACGTTGCTGGAGTTAAAGGATTACCGGGCGGCACTCAGGAGCTTAAACACGCCGGTATTGGTCATCAAAGGCGAGTGCGACAACCTGCCCTGGGGCTACACGAAAGAATACGGCGATGTTTTTCAACACCACCGATTGACCTTTATCCCGGGAGGGGGCCACTTTCTGTGGGTGGAACAGCCAGCTCTTTGGCGGAATGCGATCAGGGAGTTCCTGCTGTAAACGACGCCATCGCTACAAGGCCTTCATGTCTCTACAGGAAGTGTGCTCAGCCCTTAAGTACAGATAATGGATCTTATTTAAGGGGGCATATGTCCAGTTAAAGGAGACAATTATACTCCTATTGACCCTCTGTAAAACGTAATCAATAGATCAAGTACTGGTTTTAGCGGACAGCTTATCCAATTTCCGTTCGATTTTGATACATTAGGCGCTAATTCGATCAGTCACCTGCTCAACGGTGGCAAAAACAAGCATTGGTCAAAACGAATGTTCGGTCATTGCTCGATAGATTATGACAACTCCAACTCAGTCCGACACGAGTACGGGCTTATCCTTAACTGATTCGACAGGGCGTCAATTACTCCAGTCTACCCTATCTGACTACGTATCCTTTCTGCGTCGGCAACCGGCCGTTTGTGGTACAGCCGAGCAGCAGGAAGCACTTATTCAGCATGTGGCTCAAGGTCACGACTTGATTAAGCTCGTAGCGGCCGAGCGGCTCAAGATCACCCGCGAACTGGACCACCAAAAACACGAGTGGATGGAGGTAGAAAAACAGATGACGGCTCCCATTGTGGCGGCCATGCAACCCCTGAAAGACGCCGTCGAACATTACAACCGCGAACTGATGCGGGTGCGCGAACACTTCTTGCCCGAAGCAACCGATCAGTCACCGTTGGTTCAGGGGGATGAAACGAAGTGGCTTACCCCGGAGATCGCTGCCTTTGCCAAACCCAAAGGTGTGCAGTTAAAGTGGACCTTTGAGATCGTCGATCGCAATCAGGTTCCCAATGGCTACTGGATTATTAATGAGGGGGCCATCAAAGCCGCTATTGCTCAGGGGGTGCGGGATATCCCTGGTGTACGCATCTACGAGGAGACGATCACCACGTTTCGTAAGTAGTCAACTGATTGGATCGGCTAAACGAAAGCTGGCACAATTAATCAATGAACTGGACTTTCAACGTCTCTGGTATTGGAACCGCTCAAGGCAGTTTAACAAGCCCATAGAAAACATTAGTGTTAAGAAAAGAGTGGACAGGTCTAATTCATGGGTTGTTAGACACGTTCAATAAAATAAGGGTTTTTCTGGACGATTAAAATGGATAGTTACTGTAGAGTAAATGCCTGTCTCTAAATAGGTTGGAAGCCCTGTAAATAAGCGGATGACTGGTTGATAGGACGAATTAGCCTTTACCATGATTAACCTGAACATTAATTAAAACCTCCTACTGAGCATCGTGTCTTAGCAAGTTTTAATAATGCTCAGCAATACTCCCTAACTTACCAAATGAGGTCATCAATTAAAAACTCCTCAGCGGCATAGCCCACCACGTAGACACTACACTGTCGGTCGAACCGGCCCAGTAACAGCAGTTGCCCAACAGGTTAGCGTCCTGAATGTAACGCTTGATGTCGCACCGTTCGTTATCAGCAACAAAGCCGCTACGGCGTACTAATAGTGTTTTTTTAGGGGTTCAACTGGGTTCGGGATTGTTGCCCGCCCAGCCGGTAGCTCAGCAGGACATTGAGGGTGGGTAAAAATCCGTTCCGACGCAGTTTAGCGTCGATTTCGTTATCAAGGTCATTATACAGTCGCTGGGTAACCCCTAAGCCATCGATCAGGGACCGATTCGAGGAAAACGTATTGCGGGTAGCGACGATTTTACCCAGACTGGCTTCCAGGTTCAGCCCCAGGGGAGAGTCGACAAACCGAATCGAGCGACCCACGCGAAGCCCCCCCACCCACAGATTTGACTGAAGGTTGAAGACGAACGTGGGTGCGTTCAAGAGGCCAAACCCGGAGAAGTCCCTTTTAAAATAGATGCCCAGGCCATCGGCTGGGCTAATTGGTCCAGCCGCCAAGCGGATGTACTGCGCGAATACCCCAGCGTACCAGGACGAGTTGGTATGAACGTTTACCCCGACGCCGAGTGAACTACCTCGCCGAAAGGATCGGTCAATGGCCCGGCTCAGGGTTGGGTCTAGTCCGAACGCTTCGAGCGTTTTAAGGGTGAATCGGTCGAAGGGGGGAGCAATGAGTCCGCCCTGCATTTGGACTGATACGCGTCGGTTAAGCTGAAGTCGGTAACCTGCCACATAATTGAGAGGAGCCTGGACCCCGGCAAAGAGCGTATGAGCCGCTCGGAATCGATGGGTTGAATCCAGGGTCTGGGCATAGCTAACGAGGGGAAAAAGAAGAAAAAGAAGCGTTTTTTTCATAAGCTAAGCAAGGTTTGGTTAGTATCGGACAACCATGGAGTTGAAAGAGAATGCGTTGCTTATCCGTTTGGCTATGCGTCTACGATAACTGGTTGCCACTCATTAGCACGCTGTGTCTGAGTGCTTGCGGCCGTTGGGCGCTCACTGGTTGATGCTCAGGGTACGTCGTCCAGTAAAAGTGGACAAAAGGGTGGCCGCCGCTGCGGTGAAAATGAGCAGAGGTGGTACGCCACTGCGGCAATTCAGTAATCGAACAGCAGAGGCTATCCATTGGCGAACCGGTTGTTTCACTCAAATCACTTTGGTTATGACTTGGCTTCCCCGTCCATTCAGCCAAAAATTCTCTTTTTAATGTTCGTTAAGCCCTTACTTTCCTCTTTTTATTCTTGGTCTCTTGGGTCTAACCTGTTTGCTCGATGAGGGCGGGGTTAGCTGGTTGGGTGGAACTGGCGTTGGTTTTTCGACGGGCATGGGAGGGGTTATATGTTTTTGATGACAACCCCTGGTCAGCGAACTGGGTTTAGAGGACGAGGGCAAAGTGAGGCAACGTTTTTGCTGTCTGTTAACGGCACGCCTATATATATGATTGGCTTTTAGTCGATTCGAGCAGAGCAACCTGTTTACGGGCACGATCCTTTCTGGCCGGTGAATCTAAACTTATAGCATGTGTCTAAACGGGTGGTCACCAGGAGGCAGGTTATGCACGGGTTTCCCGCGTATATGTCATAAAGTACAGGAGGAATTTGCTGGACACCAACTAGTAAGGAAATTGTCAAACTATTCTAGTAGCATATGCTTATGAAGTAACGCTCAGGTTTTATCGCAACAAGAACCTATCAGACAATAATTCCCAGCATACGCCCCCTTCCCATGAAGCAAGGAACACTGTTTTATTTGATTGGTCCCTCTGGAGCGGGCAAAGATGCGCTGCTGGCGTATGCCCGTGATCAGTTAGCAGGATCATCACCTGTTCTGTTTAGTCATCGCTATATCACTCGACCCAGTCAGGCGGGAGGGGAAAATCATATCGCTCTGTCGCCAGTTGAATTTGACCAACGGCAGCAACTCGGTCTGTTCGCCCTAAGTTGGCAAAGTCATCAGTATAAGTATGGGATTGGCGTTGAGATTGAGATCTGGATGCAGCTAGGAGCTGCTGTTGTGGTCAACGGTTCACGGGAATACTTACCTCAAGCCAGTCAGCGGTATCCCCATATGCAGGTAATTAAATTAGAGGTTCATTCGGATACAATACGGAAACGCCTACAGGAGCGTGGCCGGGAAACAGCCCAAGAAATCGACGCTCGCATTGCCCACAACCAGCAATTTCCACCCGTTGAACATCCGCATCTGCATGTGCTCAACAATGACACTCCCTTAGCCGAAACAGGAGCTAAGCTCTTGGCTTTACTAAAACCATACCTGTAAGCGACCGCCGTAGAGGTACCTCTAAAAAACGCTAAGCCAAATCGTTCAGAAAAACCTCAACTCGGTCCAAAAACGAGAACGATTAAACTGAACGGTTTTATTGAACGCAAAAAGTGCTGTTTCAGGGCATTTCCCTCCTACTCCATCACCGTTCAGTTAAACGTCCGATTCCAATTAGATCAAGGCACTTTAACCGAATGAGTTGTGTGGACTCGTCTAGTGATTGAGTTTGGTCAGTCTTTCTTTCTCACTATACCTTTGGTCATTTTGCACTATTGGGGCACGACTGTGAGAATAACTCGTTGATAACGAGTGAGAACGGGACTCCCCGAATCTGTCACCGCTAGAATGAAATGCATGGTTTCCGGTTGAGTAACATTAGGTGCCGTTAGCGAAGCCACCTTTTGTTTTCGGTTCGTGATGACAGGTAAG
>DATHAW010000057.1:0-7901 GCA_035296465.1 Spirosoma sp. | reverse complement strand
GCCGTACGCGGGGCTTACCTGCACGTCGACTGGCTGCATACCCAGGCTCATTTTGCCAGGGCAGCGCTGGAAGGCGTACTGCTCAATCTGCTCAGCATCAATGGACTTTTGGTAGAGTACACCGGTCCGGCACGGGTCATTCACGCCAACGGCGGGTTTGCGCAGTCGAGGTTTTGGGTGCAGATGCTGGCCGACATGGCAGGGATTCCGGTGCGGCTTAACGCCAGTAACGAAAGCGGCTCGATGGGCGCTATCCTGCTAACGATGAAAGCCGTTGGTCTGGTCAACTCGTTAGGCGAAGCGGCCGAACGCGTTACGTTTGGCGAAACGTTTGAGCCGGACCCGCCCAATCACCGGACCTACATCGACGTATTCAGGAAGTGGCAGCAGGGGATGGGGACATTGTACTAAGAACGCCATATGCTAGATTAATGACAGAGTTCATACAGCAACAGTAGGCTACGAACCAAAACTTCCTTTTCTGGAAACAAACCGTCGTACTGTCCTTCACGGGAGATTGTTCTCGCAGCCACTGTATTTTAATTACTCGCTTTACTATGACCAACCTGAAACGTCGAATTTTTGGCTCTCTGGGCCTGTTTGTCAGCCTGACGGCACAAGCCCAAACCTGGCAACCCGTTGTCACCCAAAACATCTGTTCAACCCGCCACGAAAATGCCGCTACACTGATTGGCGACAGTCTGTACGCTGTGGGTGGACGGGGCATGAAACCACTGGAAGCGCTCAACCTGAAAACACTGGTCTGGCAGACACTTCCTACACCGCCCCTTGAAATGAACCATTTTCAGGCTGTCACCTACAACGGTGAGTTATACGTAATGGGCGCGTTTCAGGGAAAGTACCCCCACGAAACGCCCATACCGAATATACATATCTACAGTCCTAAAGTGGGGAAATGGCGCACCGGACCCGAAATTCCGAAGGAACGCCTGCGGGGTTCGGCAGCGGTGGTTGTCCACAACAATAAGATTTATATGGCCTGCGGGATCATTGACGGCCATTACGACGGGCATGTGGCGTGGCTGGATGAGTATGACCCGAAAACGGACACGTGGAAACGCCTGGCCGATGCACCCCGTACCCGTGACCACATCACCGCTGCTGTGGTGGGCAACAAAATGTATCTGGCGGGTGGCCGCAACTCAACGGCCCGGATCAACAAAGTGCTGGAAACGACTATTGCCGAGGTGGACGTGTATGATTTTAAGACCGGCCGGTGGGAAACGCTGCCCGCTACATCCAATATTCCAACCCAGCGGGCCGGTGCCACGGCTGTATCGCAGGGGGGCAAGGTCTGGATCATGGGGGGCGAAACCGTGCAGCTACTGGCCCATAACGAAGCCGAAGCACTCGACCCAAAAACCAAGAAATGGACCGCCGGGCCAAAAATGAAACAGGGCCGACATGGCACACAGGCGGTTGTGTACAAGGGAAATATCTATATCGTTGCGGGTTCGGCCAACCATGGTGGCGGGCCGGAACTGAACACCGTGGAGGTTATGAAATAAGGAAATGCAAGTCAATTCCAGAATATGTTACATGGAAACGCCGGACGAGAACGTCCGGCGTTTCCATGTAACATATTCTGGAATATCTACAACCACCGAATTTTGATGTTGCGAAACCACACGGGGCTACCCCAATCCTGCAAACCAATGCGCCCCGTGAACTGACCTTTGCCGATGGGCGCATCCTTTAGTTTGCTGGCGGCTACGCGCTGTTTCCAGTCGGGGCTGCTCAGGTCGTGTTCATGAATGGTAAATCCATTGAGTGTTACGGTCAGCTTATTCTTTTTCAGCACCAGGTGCACCTGATTCCACGAGCCAACCGGGTTTACTTCGCGGACCCGTGCATTGGCAACGCTGAAAAAATCGCCCGCCCGGTGTTTGTTCTCCTCAGCGCCTTCATAAATGGCATTGTCGAGCACCTGCAGCTCAAGCCCGGTATCGTATATGTTTTTATAAGCGGGCATCTCCTGCACAAAAAAGAAAATCCCGCTGTTGGTCAGTCGCTCCACTTTCCAGTCGGCTTTGAATTCAAAATCGCCCGTGAATTGGGCATCGCTGGCCAGATCGCCCCCGTTTTCGGCTTTGTTGCCGACTCGGCGGGGCACAACCAGACGTAACGCTCCCTGTTCGACACGCCAGGCTGCTCCGACACCCTTGCCACCGTAGGTATGCCAGCCTGCAGTGTCGCGGCCGTTGAACAGCAGCGCCCACCCGTCTTTTTTTTCCTGCGCAGATAGTACGTTAAGCGGCTGGGCCTGAACCAACGAGCCGGCAAAAAAGAACAAAACCAGGAGTAAAAAAAGTCGAAGACGCATCGTTGCGGTTAAGATTGGTCGGCCAGAAAAGATAGATACAGTCGGATGGCTACTGCAATACTGTTATTTACTTTCTCGCTACCAGCACGGGTACCTCGGAGCGGTATTTATAGACGTATTCGATCAGGTCGGCTACCAGGCCCGTCCAGCCGGTTTGGTGATTGGCCCCCAGTCCCGCGCCTACGTCGCCGTGGAAATATTCGTAGAACAGGTAGAGTCCCTTAAAATGCGGGTCGTGCTGCATCTTTTGGTCCACCCCATAGGCCGGAATCCGGCCGTCGTCCCCACGCCGGAAAATGTTAATGAGCCGCTCGGCCAACAGCACTGTGGCTTCTTTTATGCTCATCACCTGCCCTGAATTGGTGGGGTACTCGATCTCGAAATCGTCGCCGTAATATTGGTAAAATTTAAACAGCGAGTCGACAAGCAGAAAATTGACGGGAAACCAGATGGGGCCGCGCCAGTTCGAATTGCCGCCGAACATGCTCATCTCCGACTCGGCCGCTACGTAGCGCACCTGGAAAATTTCGCTATTAAGTTCGAACTGGTACGGTGTCTTTTCGTGGTGCTTCGATAAGGCCCGGATGCCGTAGTCGGACAGAAACTCGGTCTCGTCGAACATTCGCTTCAGGATCATTTTCATCCGGTGACCGCGCAGCAAACTCAGCAGGTGCGTTGCGCCCTTGCCCGGCTCGTTCCAGCGCGACACCAGCGAGGCAAGGTCGGGCCGGTTGGTCAGTACCCACTCCACCCGCCGTTTGAAATCGGGCAGTTTCGACAGCAGTTCCTCGTCCAGAATCTCGACCGCAAACAAGGGGATCAGGCCCACCATGGACCGAATTTTAAGCAACCGGGCGTTCTGGTCGGGGGTGTGCAGGACGTCGTAATAAAACTGGTCGACCTCGTCCCACAGGCTGATGCGCTGCTTGCCGAGGTTATTCATCGCGGACGCAATGTGCAGAAAATGCTCAAAAAACTTGCTGGCCATGTCCTGATAGCTGGGGCGCGTGAGCGAAATCTCGCAGGCAATCCTGAGCATGTTCAGGGTGTACATAGCCATCCAGCCGGTGCCATCGGCCTGCTCAATGCGCCCGCCCATGGGCAGGGGCTGGCTCCGGTCGAACACCCCAATGTTGTCCAGCCCCAGGAAGCCCCCGCCAAAAATGTTGTTGCCTTCAACGTCTTTGCGGTTTACCCACCACGTAAAGTTCAGGAGCAGTTTATGGAATACCCGCTCCAGAAACGCTACGTCGCCCACGCCGTTCTGCTCCTTGTCGATCTCGTAAACCTTCCACGTTGCCCAGGCATGAACGGGCGGGTTCACATCGCCGAAGTTCCACTCGTAGGCCGGAATCTGACCATTGGGGTGCATGTAGTACTCCCGCAGGATAACGGCCAACTGCCGTTTGGCAAAGTCGGGATCGAGCCGGGCGAGGGTCAGCGTGTGGAAAGCCAGGTCCCATGCTGCAAACCAGGGGTATTCCCACTTGTCGGGCATACTCAGGATGTTGGCGGTGTACATATGCCGCCAGCCTTCGTTGCGGGCATACACGCGCCCCTGAAACGGCACGGGCATCTTAGGGTCGCCCTTCAGCCACTCGTTGACGTTGTAATAATAAAACTGCTTGTTCCAGAGCATGCCGGCATAGGCCTGCCGCTGAATGGCCCGCAGTTCGGGGTCCGTTACGTTGCGTTGCAGGTGGTCGTAGAATGCTTCGGCTTCGGACAGGCGCAACTGCCAGATCGCGTCGAAGTCAGCAAAAGGCCGGCCGAGGTCAGGCTGAGCCAGCAGGGTCTGATCGCTAAACCGCAGCCGGATGGTGGCACTGCCGCCGGCCGGTATATGGCGTGTGTACTGGGCTGAGGCTTTGGTGCCAATCTGGTTGGGGTTGATGAAGTTTTTCTTGCCGCCCGACGTAATGAAGTTGCTGATGCCGTCTTTGGGGTATTTTGATACGTTAGGCCGGCCGTAGAGCCGCTCGGTATTGGTGTCGTTATCGCAGAACAACAGCGCATCGGCGTCTTCGCAGTAGAGTTTGTACTTGCCCAACTGCTTGTGATTCACCTCGATCTGGTTGTTGCTGATGCCGTTGAGCAAAGGGCGGGCGTTGTACTGATCGTAGCCCCAGGACCAGGTATTTCTGAACCAGATGGTGGGCAGCAACGTCAGCGGGGCCTCCTGCGCCGAGCGATTATGGGCCGTAACGGTCACCAGCCAGTCGTTCTGGTCGGCTTTGGCGTATTCAATAAAAATGTCGAAGTACTCGTCCTGGTCAAATATACCCGTGTCGGTCAGTTCAAACTCGGGGTCCTGTCGGCTCCGGCGGGCCGTTTCTATCGTGAGCCGGTTGTAGGGAAACGCCTGCTGCGGGTATTTATACAGCATTTTCATGTAGGAATGCGTAGGGGTGCTGTCCAGGTAATAATACAGTTCCTTTACGTCCTCACCGTGATTTCCTTCCGGCCCCGACAAACCGAATAGCCGTTCTTTCAGGATGTTATCTTTATGATTCCAGAAGGCCAGCGCAAAGCAGATGTGGCCTTTGTTGTCCGAAATGCCGCCAATGCCCTCTTCACCCCAGCGGTAGGCACGCGAACGGGCCATGTCGTGGCTAACAAAGTTCCAGGCGTCACCGTAAGGGCTATAATCCTCCCGGACAGTTCCCCAGGCGCGGTCGGACAGGTAGGGGCCCCATTTTTTCCAGCCTTTGTTATCGGCCCGTTCGTAGATGCGTTCGCGTTCGGCTGTTGGCGTCATGTATGTTGTCAGATGATGCTGCGGTGGGGTTTTCGGTTTAACAGAAATTGTTACCAAATATAGTATGCATGCCCGGTAATCAGCGGGAATTTTGTGTGGTCTCCTGTTGTGGATGGTGAGCTAACCAGCAGAATACAGGGGTTGTTTGGAAACGGGCCCGGCAGGTAACCCAGCGCTGTGGTATTCGTGAACTGACGGGATGGGAGCAATTAGTAGCAGTTGCGTCAGTTTTCCAACAGAAGCCTTTTTTTGACAATGAATTACCGTTCCCTAAAACGTGTTTTTGCCGTGGGAAATGATTGACTGTTACGTTGTTACTTTGGGATAAATCGAAGCAAACCTACCTGTCTTACCCTCCGCGATGCAATCCCTGAACCCAACCCCTACAACTACCGGGCCGTCAACGATAAGCGTCGTTGACGCGGCACCCCGGCCCGCCGTGTTTACGTATAGCCCGGCCTCGCAGCGTATCCAGACCATCGACGTCGTCCGGGGGTTTGCCCTGCTGGGCATCTTGCTGATGAACATCGCTTTTTTCGGCCTGCCACTAATGACCTATTTCCCGAAACTATTCAGCCTGCCGTCCGATACACTGGATTTCAAGGTGTTTGCTACGATCAGTATCATTTTTGAAGGCACCATGCGGGCCCTGTTTTCGATGTTGTTCGGGGCGGGTATCATCCTGTTTACGGCCAAAGGAGATACCCTTGCCGATGGCTACACTCTTGCCGACTATTACTACCGGCGCTTGTTGTGGTTAGTTGCTTTTGGCTTGCTAAACGCCTACGTATTGCTCTGGCCCGGCGATATTCTGTACGCATACGGACTGGTTGGGCTGTTGCTGTTTCCTTTCCGGAAACTCAAACCCCGAACGCTATTTGTGGTGGCGGGTCTCTGCTTTTTAATCTCGTTCGGAAAAGGAGCCTGGACCGGCATCGAGATGAAGCAGAACCGGGCTGGCTATCTGCAAAGCATTCAGCTTGAAAAGCAGGGTAAAAAACTCACCGACCAGCAGCAGAAAGCCAAAGAAGCCTGGCTGGAAGTAGAAAAAAGTACCAGGTATGATGCGAAGGCGAACAACAAAACCATTCAGAACATGCGGTCGGGGTATGGTGCGGTGTTTGCGGAGTTGCTGCCGTTAAATGTCCGTCTTCAGTCGTCGGAGTTCTATAAGTCGATGATTTGGGATACGTTGATTATGATGTTTCTGGGCATGGCCCTCTTCAAGTGGGGTTTCTTCTCAAATGCCTGGCGCCCCCGATCGTACGGAATTGGTCTGCTGGCTGGTTATGGCATTGGCCTTACCCTGGGCTACTTCACGTTTCAGGATGGAATTGCCTTCTATCGTAATCCGGGGGCGGTGCTTGACGCCGACGGATTTCCGTTTCAGGCGCTGTATCACATCCGCCGGGCCAGTACCGCTGTTGGTCATGCCAGTCTGTTGCTGCTGGTGTATCGGTCTGGCCTGGTGCCCTGGCTCATGAAGGGGCTGGCCAACGTGGGGCAGATGGCTTTTACCAATTACCTGATGCAGTCGGTTCTTTGTTCGTTGTTTTTCTATGGCTATGGGCTGGGGTATTACGCCCGGCTATCGTTCGTTGAACTTTACTACGTTGTAGCCGCCGTGTGGCTGTTCCAGCTTATTTTCTCGGCTGTCTGGCTGCGTTATTTCCGCTTCGGGCCACTCGAATGGCTGTGGCGGTCGCTGACCTACTGGAAATGGCAACCCATGCGGCTGACTACAGAACCCGCCCTCTAACCCGATACGCGCGTGATGGCTGATGTAGGGCGGGTTAAGTACGGTGGACGCCCATAAACGAACAGGCAACTGATACACCCTGAACAATTCAGGTTGCAAAAGTCGCAAAAGTGCTTAATTTTGATGGCTTATTAATGCCTTCATCGCTTATGCGCTCTGCGAGTCTGTTTGTTTTTTTTTCCTTGCTGCTGGTGGCGATAGTTGCCTGCAAACCGTATTTCGGTCAAAACGTTTCACCAGCCGATACGCTCCAGGTCAATCCAGTGAACAGCATTGAAGCCAGAGCTGACATAACGGGCTTTGTAACTCTGTATGATGAGTTTGGGGTTCCCAAACCCAAAAGCGACAGCATGATTGTATCGCTCGAAGGGCTAAAAACCGCCTTTCCGGTGCGCACCCGCCCGGAGGGGCGGTTTGTGATTGCGAATGCTTTCGCCGGCAAATACAACCTTAGTTATAACAAACCTAATTACGGAAATTATAAACTGATTGGCATCACGCACAGCGCCGGTGGCGGCCTGCCAACGCTTGTGGAGCCGGTTACGATCTGGGAGATGGCCAAAACCAGGCCGTCGAATCTGACGGTGGCTGTAAGTGATTTTAACCTGACGTTTTCGGGCGTATCAGAACCCATCCAGCCGGCCGGGACGGTAGTGGAGCAACAACGGCGGCTTCGGTTGTTCTTCGGCCGTGATGAAAAGGTGAGTCACCTCAACTACGTAACGACACTGGACCAGATTGTCATTCCGCCCGGTGGCACGGGCGCGTTTACGGCCAAATTGCCGGCCGACGATCTGCTGGCGTTTAAACCCGGCGAACGGCTATACGTTATCGCGTATGGTATTACGGCAACAGAAAACGCGTACGAAGACCCCGATACGAAACGGAAGGTCTATACGAGCATCAACCCAAGGCCGTCGAACGTAGCGAGTTTTGTGCTGCCGTAACTCCAAAATCAGTTTACAGCCGCCAGCACCCGTTTAATGAGTTCATTCGGATTGCCGTTATGCCACCGCCACACGATAACAAGGTCATGCTCG
>DATHAW010000056.1:0-1557 GCA_035296465.1 Spirosoma sp. | reverse complement strand
TACAAAGGTGCAGCCGCAGCCCAGCCCAGCGCATTGACGTGAGTTAGCTTCGCCGATACAGTGCTTGACTTCGGTTAAGAAAGGGGCATTTACCGGTTGTCGGCGAGCCGTTTGCGGATGCGCGACAGGCTTTCGGGCTGGATGCCGAGGTAGGACGCGATGTGATGCAGCGGAATTCGTTCTACTACCTTGGGGCGTTCGGCAATGAGCTTGAGGTAACGCTCTTCGGGCGAATCGAACAGGAGCGAGGCCGTTCGGCGCTGGGAGCCGATCACGACATTCTCGGCCACAAGACGACCAAACCGCTCAAAAACGGGCTGCTCGTTGTACAACATTTGCAGGTCGGTGCGCGGCATCACGAACAGTTCGGTGTCTTCGAGGGCATCGATGTATTGGGTAGAAGGCTGACCCGTCAGAAAGCTCTGGTACTCACCCACCCACGCGCCCTCGAAGAAAAACTGCCCGTTAAATTCATTGCCGTCTTTCAGGTAGTAGTAACGCAGGCAGCCCCGATTGATGAACGCGATGTGGGTGCAAACCTCCCCCGCCCGCAGCCAACCCTCGTGCTTCGTCAATCGACGCGGGGTCAGCAGCGCGGCAAACTGAACGAACTCGCCGGGGGTGAGCGGCAGCAGTCGCTCCAGACTGGTTTTCAATCGATCGAACATAGCCCTAAGCTACGAAACAGTAACTACTTTTTCTTGTCATAACCACTTCGCCGGGAGAAACAAACCTGGCTTTGTCAGAAACATGGCAACCCAAAACAACGCCAGCGTAATGGCTGGCAGTGTCAGAGCCTGACCGTGCGACAGGTGAGCAAAAATGGCTCCGCCCAGGTAGCTGCACGTCAGCAAAAAGCCAATGGTACGCGTGGCGGGTAGCAGATAAAGAATAGCAATGACCAGTTGAAGTACCCCAATTGACGTAACATAGGGACCCACGCCTAATGCGGTTAGCCCCCTGACTACGCCCTCGGTTCCGACAATTTTGGTAAACCCGGGGCCGAGCATCGCCAGGGCAGGAAAGGCGATTACGATCCGGTGAAGCCCTTTGTTTTTGATCATCCTGAATGGTGGTTAGATAAGCCCAAAAGCAAGCATTTGACAGAAGCGTTCCAACACCCAAACCGGGGGCTTTGTCTATTGAGTCTCTACTGTATATTTGTCTGTGACCTACTCCGACTTTGAAACCCGCTGGAAACTGGCGGGCGGTGCCGAACGCGCCAACTACGGCCTATTTCTGCAAGACCTCTGCGACCTCATTGGTGTGGAGCGTCCCGATCCCACCACCCCGATAACCCCGCCCAGGATGCTTACGTCCTCGAACGGGCCGTCCACTTTTCGGATGGGCCTATGGGCGCCAAAAAATCGACCGGCCTATCGTGGCCCGGCCGGGCCACGATAGGCCGGTCGACCTCTACAAACGCGGCTGCTTCGTGCTCGAAACCAAGCAAGGCACGGAGAGTCCTGGTGCGGCCGACGAGCGGCAAAAACAGGATCGGTCGGATTTGGGTGCGTCGGCCCAAAAACGGCGCAAAGGGCATGCCCTGCGCGGTAC